>JBDNHG010000795.1:0-2471 GCA_041688925.1 Acidimicrobiales bacterium
ACGAGTAGACCAACACGACGGTGATTGAGATGAACTGGTTCCACAACAGCTGACCACCGGCCTCGAGCTCGAATGCCTCGGCGCCGCCGAATGGTTCATTGCTGGCAAAGACGCCAATGAGCAGGCCGCCGATAATGCCGGCGACCATGTGGATTCCGACGACGTCGAGCGAATCGTCGAAGCCGAACTTCTCCTTGAGCCGAATGGCGAAGAAACAGATGGTTCCCCCCGCCAGCCCAAACACGATCGACGACATCGTGCCGACGAATGTCGCGGCAGGTGTGATTGCGACCAGGCCGGCCACCACACCCGAACACATGCCCAGCGTGGTGGGCTTGCCGTGACGGATCATCTCCATGATGAGCCATGCCATCATCCCGGCAGCGCCTGCCAGAAAGGTGTTCGCCAACGCCTGTGGTGCAAAAGCTTGTGCTCCGGAGTTGAAGCCAAACCAGCCGAACCACAACATGCCGGTGCCGAGCAGGACGAGCGGCAGGTTGTGGGGTGGCCAGGCCCCTTTGCCCCAGTTGCGGCGCTTGCCGAGAACGATGGCCATAGCGAGTGCGGCGGCGCCGGCATTGATGTGGATGGCGGTGCCACCAGCGGTGTCGTAGGCCGGCAGCGCGTGCGCCCAGCCGCCGTATATCCAAAATCCGACCGGGGAGTACACCAGCACGAGCCACACCGGAACAAAGATCATCCATGCGCTGAACTTCATGCGATCGGCAACGGCGCCGGAGATCAGGGCAGGGGTAATCACGGCAAACGTCAGCAAGAACGCCCAGGTTGCCATGTCACGGGGTTCGGCCCCATCGGGCTGTTGCATCCAGAACTCGCCGAACTCGAGGAACCCAAACCATTTTCGCTCGGGGTCACCGTTGGCGATGCTCATGCCGACGACGGCCCAGACGATGGGCACGATGCCCAGGCAGTAGAAGTTCATGTTCAACATGTTGAGCACGTTCTTCGAACGAACCATGCCGCCATAGAACAGTGCAAGCGCTGGAACCATCAGCAGCACCATTGCTGCTGATGCCATAATCCACGCGGTATCGCCCGACATGTGTGCCTCCCAAGCAGTTCACGCGTTCACGACGCGTGGCTTTCTGTTTAGAGGTTTCTCGCCACGGCCTTCGACCTACACCAGCTTGTTCATATTCTGGAAACATTGAATACTCATTGCCGAAACAAGCTCGACGGCCAGGCGGCGTTTCATGGCAACGACCTCGAAGCTGGGCTACGGGCTACTCGGTATCGAGCTGTTCGAGACCGCGCTGTTCGAGACTGCGCTGTTCGAGTCGGCGAAAGAAAACTGACCGAGGCAGCGCTTCGGCCCCGGCCGCTTCGGCTGCGGCGAGCAATGCATCGTCGACATGGCTGCCGAATGCGACGACCCTGCAATCGAGGGAGGCCAACACGCCGGGGTCTTCGAGCCGTGTCAGGTCGACCATCACGAGCGTGGCATCGCCAGCTTCCTCGAGCATCTTTGCTGTTGATCTCACCAGCTTTGCTTGGGGATAGGCAGCCGAGATCTTTGACCGATCAATCAGATCGGCCGACAGTGCCACGACCATCGCCTCGTCGCCCACGGTTGCTGCCACGTCGCTCATCGCGTCAGGCTAGTGATTCACGACGACGACGAAGATGTACATGGGCTTTCGCCGCACCCCAAACCAAGCCTGGTTCAAGCAACGCTGGATCGACATCCGCGAACGAGGCCGGCGTGAGGTTGTAGATGTCGTCGGGGAAGTTGCGCACTACAAACTCGTCACGCTGCGGAATTGGCACTTCGGCCGCCAACAAGATTGCCGTTGGCACCCGAACCGCTCGTCGCAGAACCTCGAGGGGGCCAATTGGCTGATGGGCGATGTCTTTCGCCAACAGAGCTCGAAGATCAGCAACCGTGGCTGCTGCTTCGCGATCGAGCGCTGGTCCTACATCGTGAGTCAGCCCCCTCGCGGTCTGCTCGATGAGACGCTCGAGCCATGCACGTGCAATCTTCTCGAACGCGTCGCCGAGCTGCATGGCATAACGCTGCAACGTCGCTTCGTCGTCGGTAAGGGTCGGCGGATCGGAGGGCGTCATCTCTCCTAGTTTGGACGAGATACGGCTGATTCACTCCTGCGGACGGTGTCAATCGAAGGTAAGTTGACGGGGTGGCAACCGAGCATCCTCACGATCACATGGTGCACCATCATCGCGATGTGCAGGGTGGCACGGCGCGCGCCGCCATCTTCGGCATCAGCGACGGGCTCGTCTCAAATGTTGCGCTCATCACCGGCGTCGCTGCCGCTGACAGCGCCGGATCATCGGTCCTTGTCGCTGGGGTCGCCGGGCTGCTTGCCGGCGCCGCGTCGATGGCCGCTGGTGAGTACGTTTCGGTCAAGGCCCAAAGCGAACTCATCGAATACGAACTCGACCGCGAACGAGAGTCCATCGCCGAAGAACCCCACCTCGAAACACGCGAGCTC
>JBDNHG010000796.1:0-3237 GCA_041688925.1 Acidimicrobiales bacterium
GAGGCACGTTCGTCTGACGCATTCGGCGTCGCCGGATCCGCTCCTGCCGCGTCTTGTGGGGTGGGCCGCTCGGTTGGCGCTGCGGTCGCCGTGGCTGCGCCCGACGTCGCCTCGTCAGACGAGCAGGCTGCCAGCAGTGCCGGGGTCACAACGGCCATAGCCAGCGTTCCCTTGCCCAGATTGCCAAGGAATGCCCGACGCGATCGCTGGTGGGGCCGGGGGTAGAAAATCGGTTTTGCCGGCCCGTGGTCATGGCCGATCGGCGAGCCGTCATGACTGTGAATTCCGCACATCGTCGCAACCTACTGCACGGCCCAGATGGTCTCGCCGCGGATCAGGCGGTGCGACGGCTGTGATCCTCGGGATAGCGAGCACGCCGCAGCAGCATCCGAGTTGCGGGTGCCGGCGCGACGTCGAGGTCACGCAACATAGCGAGACAGGCGTCGATGGCGTGGCGAGCCTGCGAATCGCGACCGTCTCCGAGCGATGCCGCAATCACGATGGCGTGCGCTCGTTCCTCGAAGTGATCTTGCTCGAGCAGTTTGCGGCCGAGTCGGTCGGCGGCGTCGTTGCGTCCGGCAGACAGATGGGCTTCGGCGACCTCGACGGTGGCATCTCGCAACCGGGCCTGAAGCGCCCCCACCTCGGCGCTGATATCGGTCAGATCGATGAGGTCAGCAAGCAGCGGCGGTCGCCATAGCTCGGCAACCGGGCTGAGTATCTTGAGACGGCCCGATCTGTCCCCAACAGCGCCCATCGCCTCGGCCGCCGCAAGACCATCAACGATCTGCCAGAGGTCAGACGTGAGATGCTCGCTACGCCGAAGCAGCACATAGTCACCGCGTTGACGCAAATGAAACGATGGTTCGCCCGACCGGCGTTCGGGTTCGAGTTCGTCTCGTAGATGACTCAGCGTTATGCGGAAGTTGTTGCGCGCACTGTCGATGTCCTTGTCGGGCCAAAGCGCCGTCATCGCCTGTTCTCGGCTCACGGTGTCACGCAATACGAGAAGCAGCAGCAACTGGCGTACCCGCTTGCGAGACACGGACTGCTCGACGCCGCCATGGATGATGGCCACCGCTTCTTGGGTGCGAATCTGTGTCGACTCGGCGGGAGGCGCCGGAAGGATTCTCAGCAACTGTTCGGCGCCGGGCGCTATCGGCTTCGCGCTTTCGGCAAGTCGACGCAGCCAGTGCTGGGTACGTGCGCCGGTGGTGGCAAACAGCGCATCTGCGAGCTCGATCCCGAGGTTCTCGTCGTGCAACACCAGACCACACGCGAACTCGACTGTCCACGGCAAAGACATCGACGCGATCGTGTGAGCGGGATTGCGGTAGGCCGTCCAGTCAGGGGGTGTTTCTTGACGTAACGCCACGAGAATTCGAGCCAGGCGCAAGCGTTCGAGGTGATACGGCCCCAAGCTCGCCAGGACTGACGGCTGCTCGAGGTGTGCGCTCACCTCGGGAACCGCCACATAACACGAGACGACGAATCGCCTGATCTCGCCAATCACCAAGGGGTCACTGAGACCCAACTCGGCGATGACCTCCCCGAGGTCGTCATTGGCTTCGTGCTCATTGTCTTTGATGATCTGCGCGCACCATTCACACAACGCGAGCTGCATGCGCTCGCGTGGCCGATCCCACGACGCCCGCCGCACCTTGGTTAGATCCGGCGCGATCCCCAGGCAGGTGTCGATGAACACCGAAGCAACCGCAAACGTGTGGTCCTCGCGGATGTTGCCCGTCTCGAGGTAGCGCACGTCGTTCCACACCTCAACCGCATCTGCGATGTCACCGTTTGCGAACTTGACGAGCTTCAAGAGCAGATCGTTGTGGCTGTTCGGTGCGAATTCGACCAGCTCGATTGCTGTGGCAACCGCGCCATCGCCATCGCCCACCAGGAAGTTGAGCGTCGTGCGGTGACGGAGCGTCAACTCAGCGAACTCTCGTCGCACACCCGGGCGTATGGCCCGGTTCGAGTGCTCGAGGGACCGAACGAAATCGCCCGAGAGTTCTGCGATGATTGCGTTCGTCATTTCGCCGAGCGGCTGCAAGAAGTTGACGCCGCTCTGCACCAGACGGGGTGACCGCTTCACCGCATCGAGCACCGGTTCTACGTCTCCGGCGAGGAATCCTCGGAACGCATGCTCGACGCTGGCTCGCGCCTCTCCGAGCGCATCATCTCTTTCGCGAAAGATCGCAAGTGCAGCGGTGACATCGTCGTCACCATGGCCCGGGCCGTTGGAAAGCCGGTCGTGCCAACCGCGCAAAAGCAACAGCTCGGCGTCGTCGGCGCCGACGTTGGACCGGCCGCCGAACAGTTCGAGCCAGCGTCCTGTCGACACAGAATGCAGCCGTAGATCTGATGCGTCGAGCGCTTCCATCAGCAGCGTGCGGGCAAGGCCCTTGGCGGGGCTCGTGGCCGCCAGCATGATCGCCTCGTCGTGGCGCCAGTTCTCGCTGTGCCATCGCGCGATGGTCTCGACGAATTCGGCCATCGAGTCATCGTTGGTGGCACCCATGATCTCGGCCCAAAGTTCATGAGGCCGCACCAGACCATCGGGTGATACGTCGACCAGGGGCACGTGCTCGGCAAGTTGTTCGGGCGACACCTCGACGCGGCACCGATCGAACAGCTCTTGATCCGCCATCCCTGCCATCGCGGCAACCCGCAATGCAGTCACAACGTGGGGCGCGAGATCGTTGATGATCTCTTGCATGAGGAACTCTTGCGGCCCCGACTTTCCGGCCACGACAGCCAGGCGTATGAGTGCTGGCCAGCCGGCCAATGGCGCAAGCAGGTTGCGGTCGATCTTGTGGCGCTCGACGAGCAGGTCGATCTCGTCAGCACCGAAGAGAAGGTGGGCCTCGTCGACTTCTATCAAACCGTCATCGGCAGCAAGTCGGGCGAGCGGCAGCTCGGGCATCGTGCGGCCGGCGATGAGCAGGTGACTGTTCGTGGGTAACAGTCGCACAACATCGACGAGCATCGCCACCGCCTCTGGGCTCGCTGCAATCAGATGCACGTCGTCGATGATCAGACAGATCTTGGTCGGCGAGAAATAGGCGAGCTCGTCGATGATGTGCTCTACCAGCGCATCGTCGGCGGCAAGGCTCACGTCCTCGACCCCGAGTGCATCGAGTATCGCGGCCCCGAGACGCCCCGGATCTGCATGGCCGGGTCGCAGCCGCAGGTAGCGATCGATGCCAACGGGGTCTTCTTCGTTGCTGCGCA
>JBDNHG010000797.1:0-4278 GCA_041688925.1 Acidimicrobiales bacterium
GCAGGTGAAGCCGACCTCCAGTGGGCGACTGAAATTTTGTCTGCGGTTGGCACGGTGACCGTCGTTGCCGAGTATGAACTCGATGCCGTCACTGGGCTGTCTGGCTCAGGCCCGGCGTATGTTTTTCTGCTCGCTGAATCGATGATCGCTGCGGGCATCGAACAGGGACTTACGCCCGCGGTGGCCGACGCCTTGGCTCGCCAGACAATTCTCGGGGCGGCGACGCTGCTGGCCGCATCGAGTGAGACACCGGCGCAACTTCGTTCGAACGTCACCAGTCCTGGCGGAACGACCGCGGCGGCAATTGCGGTGATGCAGGACCAACGGCTGAAAGAAATTGTCGGCGCGGCGATCGCTGCCGCGACGGCCAGAAGCGTGGAGCTTGGCGGCTGAACGGGCGGTCGGGGTCAGCGGTGTCGATGTTTCTGCCGTGGTTGATGTTGATCAATGTGACAGTCGCGCCGCAAAGGCCCTAGAGTGACTCCCGTTGTCAGGTGGGTCGTAAGCGAGCCATCTGCTTTTGTAGGACAAGCAAGGATCCGCAACGTGAACGAAGGCCAGCGCCCCCGTTATTTGACTGTCGCCGAAGTGGCCCAGGACATGCGGGTTTCAACGATGACGGTCTATCGCCTGATCAAGTCAGGCGAGCTCGGCGCAGTACGCGTCGGTAAGTCGTACCGCATTCGTGTCGCCGACCTCGACAAGTTCCTCGACAGCCGTTACGTCGAGTCCGAAACCGGTTCCTGAACTCACGAGACCGGTCATGAACTCGCAGTTCGGCCGGTTTCAGCCCAGACTGGTCGGGCATGCGTTATGACACGGTCAACTTCCTGACTGACTATGGCCTCGACGACGAGTTCGTCGGCGTCGTCAAGTCGGTCATCCACTCGATTGCACCCGCCGTGCGGATTGCCGACGTCACCCACAACGTCAAGCCGCACGATGTGCGCGCTGGTGGCCTGACATTGGCTCGGGCCGCTGGTTATCTGAACCCAGGTGTCGTGCTCGCCGTCGTCGATCCTGGTGTCGGCAGCAGCCGCAAGGCTGTCGCCGTCGAGGTGGGCGACGGCTCGACCATCCTCGTGGGGCCTGACAATGGCTTGCTGGCGCCAACCGTGGCGCTGGTCGGTGGGGCGACCGCCGCCGCCGACATCACCAATTCGCCGTTTCGTATCGAGGCTCCTGGCCCGACCTTCGATGGGCGAGACCTCTTTGCGCCTGTCGCCGCTCAACTGTGCCTGGGAGCGTCGCTTGGCGAGGTCGGCACGCCGATCGACCCGGCGCTGCTCGTGCCCGCGATGATGGCGGTAAGCGGCACCGAGGGCGAGACCATCGTTGCCGAGGTGTTGTGGATTGATCACTTCGGCAACTGCCAACTGAACCTCGACCCCGAGGATCTCGATCAAGCGCACTATTCGTTACGCATCGGCGACCAGCAGCGACCCTGTCGCCGGGTGTCACATTACGAGGCGCTGAGGACCTCTGAGGCTGGCTTGATCACCGACGGCAGCGGTATGGTTGCCATCGTGTTGAATCGCACGTCTGCGGCCCGTGAGCTGCGTCTGACCGAAGGTCACGAGGTACGCCTGACGCCCTCTGATGCTGACGGCGGTGTGTCCACGGCGGTCACGTTAGGACGACACGGCTGATGCGCCCGGCAACCGTCTTCGTGATCGCCATCTTGTTGCTGTTGATTGTCGGCGCAGCGTTTTACCAGATCGTCATTCAGGGCACCTGACACAGCCAGGCTTAGAGCCGGGCGACGCCGAACGTCTTGAGTTGTTGACCGTGGGCGTTATCGGCTGACCTTGGCCAACTTCGATGCGAGCTTTGCTGCGACGGCATCGTCGGCGGAACCGCCGTCGATGAACGCCAGCTGCTCAGGCGGAGTGCCGAAGTTCGCGTCTGGGGCGCGGACTTCGGACGACTGGGCCTCGGGCACTGCTTCGGCTGCCGCTGGCGTCGGGGCTGGACTCGCGGGGGTCTCGGTGGGTGCTGGCGTAGCTGGCACTGCGGTCGGTTCTGGTGTTGGAGGTACCGGCGGAGTTGTTGGTTCGGGCGTTGGAATTGGCGTGGGCACGACGGGGATCGGCGTCGCTGGTGCGACGGTGGCTACAGGAGCAGGAGGAACGGTTGGAACGACGGGTGGGGCTGGTGGTGTTGTTGGGGCAGCAACGGGGGCTGCGGCCACTGGGGCGGCCACGACTGGTGCGGCAGCGGGGGCGGCACCAGGAAGCGCTGCGAATCGATGGGTGGTGTAGATGCGGCCGTCGGTCGGATGGATGTACACGGCGATTCCGACATGGGTGTACGTCGCGTCCATGACGTTGGCACGATGTCCGGGGCTGCTCATGAAGGCGGTGGTGAGCGACGTCACGCTCTGGCCGCGTCCGACATTTTCGCCGACCTTGGACCAGCCGCCAGGCGTGCCGCTGATGATGTCGCCGGCGTGCGCCAGGAAGCTTCCATTGGCCATGGCCAAGGCCCAGCCGTCGGCGGCTGCGGTCATCGAACCGTTGAGCGCCAGCGGCCCTAGACCACCTGCGGCGCGCTGTTGGTTGAGCGAGGCCAGGAAGCCTGCTTCGGATCCGAAGTCGCGGGTGGGACCTTGAGCAGATGCAGAAGGGAGGGCGATGAGTGAGCTGGCGGTGAGCAGAAGTGCGAGGAGCACGACAAGCTTGCGGAGGAGATGCTGGCGCATGAAAAACCTTGTGGGGCGGTGGTGAACTCTGGATAGTTCGGCACCAAACGGTCTCTTCGTAGGGGGACGGAACTGAATGGGTAGTTCCGCTCTGGGTCGACCGGCCCGGGCCTGGGCACACGGGCCCAGTTCGCGCGACGTTTCACGAGAACACTGTCGCTGGTTTGAGGTTTCGTTCGCTGAATGTGTCGTCGTGCCGTCGAGGAACGCTCGGGCGGTGCTCCGCTCTACGATGCGGTTGTGAACGTTGTTGAGTTGTTCGCCCGCCACGAACCCAGCGACTTGGCGTTTGTCTGCGGTGCCGAGTCACAAACGTATGGCGAGCTGACGGCTCGGGTCGCACGGGCACGAACCGGGCTCGTCAGCCGCACGGCCAAGGGGGCAGCGGTCATCGTCATCGGCGAGACATCGATCGACTTCGTCGTGACGGTGTTCGCTGCAATCAGTGCTGGGCTTCCTGTCGTGCCGCTGCATCCTCGCTATCCGCGCGGCGAAGTGCAGCGAGCGATCGACCGGGCACACCCGAAACTGATCGTGACAACCGATGCAGGGTCCGGCGCAGCTGGGGCTGGTTTCGGCATCGATAATGTGTGTGCCGCCGAATTGCTCGAAGGCGACGAGTCCGCTGTCGTCGCCCCCGTCGATCTTTCGCCCGATCACCCCGCACTATTCATGTTCACCAGCGGCACGGCGGGCAGCCCTCGCATTGCCGTGCTCAGCCATCGCAATGTGGCTGCGAGCATCGAACAGTCACGAGCGAGCGCCCCTGTCCTGGCCGAACAGGCCCACGTCATTCTCGGTGTGATGCCGCTGACCCATGTGTTGGGCATCGTCAGCGTCGTGGCGGTCGCCATGACTATCGGCGCAACAGTGGTGCTCACTCCGAAGACCGATGTCGAATCGATCGCCGAAACAATACATGCCAATCGTGTCACCTTTCTCGTGGCGCCTCCGGTGTTTTGGTATCGGCTCGCGAACAGCGACGTCGATCCATCACTGCTCGAGTCGGTGACGGCCACGTTGAGCGGCGCCGCTCCGCTCAGCGGCCAGGTGGCTGCAACCATCGCCGATCGTTATGGGCTCAACCTTCGCCAGGGCTACGGATTGACCGAAGCGTCACCGGGCCTGACATCTGCGATTGAAACAGATGCGCCACCAACGTCGGTCGGGCGCCCTCTGCCGGGTGTCCTGCTGCGACTCGTCGATGAATTCGGCGACGATGTACTGGTTGGCGATGTCGGTGAAATCTGGGCCAAAGGCGACAACATCTTCGCGGGCTATCTCGAGGACCCCGAGGCCACAGCAGCTGTGATCGACGAGGACGGCTGGCTGCATACTGGCGACTTGGCGACTGTCGACGACAAGGGCTTCTTGTTCATCGTCGGCCGCATCAAGGACGTGATCACCGTGTCGGGGTTCAACGTCCACCCCGGTGAAGTCGAGGATCGACTGGCCGAACACCACACCGTCGAGGCGGCAGCCGTTGTGGGTGTACCCGACAACGAATATGGGGAGATCGTCGTCGCGTACGTCGTGCATGCACGCGGAATGGAGGCTGACCCCGACGTACTCGAGGC
>JBDNHG010000798.1:0-4849 GCA_041688925.1 Acidimicrobiales bacterium
CCCGATGTACGACCGAGTCGTCGATGTTCCTCGACTGATCTGCACCGTTGAGCGAGCCCAACTCGCCCCAAGCCATCCGCTGGCAACGATCACGAGCGCACTCGAAAGAGGCCTGGAGGCAACATTTGTGTCGATCGGCCTAAATTATTATCGCGACGGTCAAGACTCCGTGGCGTGGCATCGAGACAGCATTGGGCGCACCGGTCGGCCGTCGACGGTTGCACTTGTTTCACTCGGAAGTCCACGCACGCTTGCACTGCGACCACATGGTGCACAGGCCTCAAAAACCGCAGAAACAACACGAATAACACCAGCAACACGGCATCGCTGGCGACTGGGGCATGGCGATCTGTTTGTGATGACCGGCGCATGCCAACGAGATTGGGAGCATTGCGTGCCGAAGGAACGAGCGGTGGGTCCCAGGATCAGCCTGGCCTTTCGAAGCCAGGAAGCCGTCAGGGGTCCACTAAACATGCGTGCAGGGGTGCCACCATTACGGGCTAGTCACAATCTACAGTGACGATCGCGGGCGGTATCCGGAGGTCTGCAGTGAAAAAGTTCAGAGTCATATGCTTCATTTCAACGCTTGTATTTGCGTTGAGTGGATGCGGCATTTTTTGGGGCAGTGACAGCACCGATGTATCTGTCGCCGAAGACGTCGCGGCGCAACCCACGGTGAACAGCGTGCAGTCTGTGCCCGCTCAAACGCCAGAGGACTCCAGCACCGACGCTGGCGCCCCGGCCGACGGCGATGCTGCCGGATCGGCGCTGCCGACTGCGGTGACGCTGCCGACCGCTGCGCCAACACCTGAGCCGACGGTCGACCGCAGCCAACCAACGACCTACGTTGTCAAAAGTGGCGATGTACTCGGCCTGATCGCCGAACGGTTTGATGCAGACATTGCCGAGCTCCGTCGCATCAACAATCTCGAGGGCAATCTGATTCGAGTTGGTCAACAGCTCACGATCCCGGCGGCCGATGGCTCGACCTCGACCGGCAGTGGGTCGAGTGGCAGTGGCGAGACCGCCAGCGGTTCAGGTTCAGCAACGCCGGCGCCCGCTGCAACGCGGGCACCTGCGACGACGGTCACCTGTAGCTCGTCCAGCGGCCACTGCATCCAGCCTGGCGAAAGCCTTCTCGGCATAGCGCTCAAGTTCGACGTCAGCGTCGAGGCGCTGCGCGCTGCCAACCCCAGCATCGTCGGCGACCTGATCCGTGCGGGCGCGGTGCTGACCATTCCCGGTTCATCAGGCCCAGCTCCGGCAGGCACTGCGGTTCCGCCGACGACGGCCGGACCAGCCAACGATGCCGACTGCAAGGCTCGTAACGCCGACTTCCCGTACTTCCACGCTTCTGACGGTCTGTGTTACGCAAACCCGATCGGCGCGACGACGATACCAACCGCTGTCGGCGCGAGCGACGTCGAATGTCCGGCCGGTCGCTTCCTGTGGGAAGACGGCCTGTGTTACGCAATCCCTGGCGTGACGGTGACACCAACCGCGGGGCCAACGCCGACCACGGCTGCTAATTCGCTGCCGGACTACGGAACCACACCTTGCCGTACCGGTTACCTGCCGCTCGTGAGCGGTCGCTGCTGGCCCGAGCCCGCCACGACACCGGCAACGGTTACGCCCGTCGCTGCTGCCGCCACCAGCACAACAACCGGCACTGGAGCGGGCACGGGTAATACCGTCGCCTGCGCCGATCCCAACTTTGTGCAGAGCGGTTCCGGTTCCGGCACCTGCTTCCTGCTTCAGGCTGGCCTCGACAAGGGTTGCAGCGTTCAGAACGGTGTCCCCAAGTGTCCCTAATGGTCATCCACTGATCTAGCTTCTCCGGCACTATCTCGGTCGAGCCCCGCAGCATTTTACTGTGGGGCTCGTTTCGTTTTCCTGCGACGGCGAGCGGTGTTCCGTGTATTTGCATCGGGCTGTGGTTGTATAGAGCGGTGCCTCAGGTCGATCCGTCCGCGAACAACCTCGTTCGGGTGCCTCGAAAGCAGCGGGCACCGCTGGCAGCGGTCCTTCGACGGGTGGGGCTCGCACTGTTGCTGGTGCTGTTCGTGGCTGTCGTGGCATGGGCCAGCGGAGATGGCTATGTCGACTCGGCAACCGGCCAAGCAGTTGGTTTCCTCGATGCCTTGTACTACGCGTCAGTGACCGTCACGACTACTGGCTACGGCGACATCACCGCGGTGAGCGATTCGGCGCGGCTCGCCACGATTCTGCTGATCACGCCAGCTCGCATCGTGTTCCTGATACTCGTTGTCGGCACGACCGTCGAGGTACTCACCGATCAATCACGCGAGTTTCTCGCATCTCGTCGTTGGAGGCGCACCGTGGACAATCACATTCTCATCTGTGGTTACGGATCAACCGGTGAAGCAGCGGCTGCCGAACTAGTCAAACGTGGCGAAGCACGAGACGACATCGTCGTTGTAGACAAGGACCAGCATGCGGTCGAATCGGCGGCGCGAGCTGGCTTCGTCTCGGTACAGGGTGATGCAACGCAGAGCGCGGTGCTCGAGCAGGCGGGTATTCGCACAGCCCGAGCGGTCATTGTTTCGCCGAATCGCGATGACACCGCGGTGCTGATCACGCTCACCGCCCGTGAATTGAACGTGACCGCACACATCGTGGCCGGGGGCCGAGAACGAGAGAACCTGCACCTGCTGCGCCAAGGCGGCGCAAACGAGGTGATCGACGCGACGGCTGCGGTAGGGCGCATGATTGGGCTGGCGACGACGACACCAGACGCAATAAAGGTAGTCGACGATCTGCTCGATTCTGGCACCGGCCTCGACCTGCTCGAAGTCGTGCCTGTCGTCGACGCGTCGGGCGCTCACGCTCCCGAGGGCGCCACAGTGGTCGCTATCATTCGTGACGGCCGTCGTCTGCGCTCAGTCGAGCTCGGCTCGCTGATGGAAACCGACCGACTGATCGTGATGATCGACCCGACCGAATTCTGATCGGCTAGGGCAGTCGAAGCTGGGCAGGGGCGGCGACGGCGACAATCGCGACGAACGCGATAAGGCCAAGCAGCGCAACAAGCACTGGTGCGCTGGCCAACGCGTTCTTGCCGCGTCGGCGTGCGATACCGATAACCGCACCTGCCACCAAACCCATGACGAGCCCACCCATGTGTCCGCCGAGCGAGATGAATGGCAGGAAGCTCAGCGCAATATTGATGATCAATAGTGGGCCGAGCCCCGTCTTGAAGATGTTCTGTCCGGCCAACATTTGGAGCATGGCCGTGGCGCCCAGGAGAGCGAATACTGCGCCACTCGCACCACCCACGGGAACCTCGGGTTCGAGCAGCAGCGCACCCAGCGAGCCTCCCAGCACCCCAGCAACAAAGAGCACAGCGAAGGTCAACGCACCGAAGATGCCTTCGATCATGCGGCCGACTTGCCACAACACCAGCATGTTCATGCCGACGTGGGCAATGCTGAAATGGATGAACCCTGTGGTGAACACTCGGTACCACTCACCGTTGTACTCGAGGCTGGGTGAGTACAACACCAGGTCGCCAAGATCCTCGACCCGCACCGGGCCGATCTGCTCAATGCCGTTTCCGAACACCCAGGTGCCAGCGACCGACGAGTCGTAGAAGAAGATGGCCAGGCAGACAGCGATGATGAATCCGGTGACTACCGGCAGGTACATGCCGTTGTTGCGACGTGTTGAGGAGGTCGCCCTGTCCCCTGTTGCCGCCCCTGTTGGAGCCCCCGCAGCCGAAGCGTTGCTTGTCGACGTGTTTGCTGCAAGCATGGCTCGACGGATACAAAGCGGGCACAGGGGTCCGACCTGCGTCTGATGTGTGCATTGCGGACACATTGCCTTGCCGCAACCAACACAGACGAGGGTGCCGGTGCGCGCTGGATGTTGCGCGCAGATTCGGTCCGTCGTTGGAAGTGCCACGCCGAGAGAGTACTTATCGCAGCAGCCAGAAATGGCGCGGCATGGCATCTGCGGGTGTGACGTCAGGCCACCATTTGGCCCATCATCGTGCCGGTCCCTGCCGCTGTGCAATAACGTAGACCGGTCAGAGAAACGCTGGAGGCTCGACGTTGCAGAAACACTTCGCTGGGTTCGACATCGGCGGCACCAAGACGTTGGCCGTGGTGGTGTCCGACGACGGCGAGATCCTGCATGAACAGCGAGTACCTCGACCCCATGGCCCCGACGAGACCGTTGCACAGTTGTGCAACCTCGTGACCGAACTCCAGTCTCACGCTGATGTCGCGATCGATGCTGTTGGCGTGGGCATCGCCGGTGCAATCAGCCGCGCCGGATCGGTGCAGTTCTCGCCGAACATCCCCGAACTCGTCGACTTTCCGCTTCGCGAACTCCTCGCAGCACGTATCGACGTGCCGACGGCGGTTGACAATGACGCGACTGCCGCCACATGGGCTGAGCATCAACTCGGCGCCGGCAAAGGGGTCGACGATCTGCTGTATGCCGCCCTTGGCACAGGCATCGGCACTGGCTTTGTGCTCAATGGCCGTATCTATCGGGGCGCACACGGGTTCGCCGGCGAATCTGGCCATATTGTCATCGACCGCCACGGCGAGACCCACATCAGCGGGGTACGCGGTCCGTGGGAGATGTATGCATCCGGCAGCGGCCTTGGGGCCCTGGCTCGCGCCTGGGCGGCCGACGGCAGGCTCGACTCTGTTCTCGCCATCACGTCGTCTGCCGATGCCATTCGCGGAGAACACGTCAGTGCTGCACTAGCCAAGGGTGAGCTCGACGCGTTGGTATTGCTCGACGTTTTTGCCTCTGATGTGGCGGTCGGGTTGACCAATCTGATGTACGTGCTCGACCCAGCACGCATCATCATCGGCGG
>JBDNHG010000799.1:0-6769 GCA_041688925.1 Acidimicrobiales bacterium
AGGGGCGCCCGCAGTATGGGAGTTTCCCATGGTCGACCGTGATCCCGTTGACCGCTGGGTCGAGGGTCGCACCTGTCTGATCGGCGACGCGGCCCACGTGATGTACCCCGTTGGATCGAACGGGGCCAGCCAGGCGGTCGTCGACGCTCGAGTGTTGGGGGCGAAGTTCATCGAGTTCGGCGTTGGCCCCGACGCTCTCGCAGCCTTTGAGGAAGACTTGATCGAGCCGCTGTCGGCGCTGGTGCTGCGCAATCGTGGCAATGGCCCGATCGGCATCCTCGACGTCGTCGAACAGCGCTGTGGTGGCGTATTTGACAACATCGACGATGTCATCCCACGCGCCGAAGTCGAGCAGTACATGGCCAGCTACAAGGCCGCGGCGGGGTTTGCCATCGACGACCTCAACGGTGCGCCTTCGACCATTGCTCCCGGAGCCACCGTGGCGCCGTGAGCACCTGATATTTCATAGGTCGTTCTACTCAATACAGGTGAGCGGCAGCCGATACATACAAGGTGTATCCATCCGTACGATCTATCCCGCCCATCCCGGCCGGAGACAATCCCAACCGGCGAGCCAAGGTTCTTTCACAGAATCTGTTGGCGCTTGGCTTCACCAGCTTCTTCAGCGATGTTTCATCCGAGATGGTTGTTGCGATCGTGCCGCTGTTCTTGACAACGAGTCTCGGCTTCAGCCTGTTCGGTTTCGCCGCATACGAAGCTGCTTATCAGGGCACCAATGCCGTTTTTCGAATCTGGGGTGGGTCGATCGCCGACAGCCGCCAGAGCCACAAGCGAACCGCCGCCACTGGCTACTCGATCTCGGCGGCAACACGAGTCGGCCTGGTAGCCAGCGCCCTGGTTGGCTGGATTCCAGCGGTGCCATTCCTGCTTGCAGATCGCATCGGCAAGGGGTTGCGAACCGCACCGCGTGACGCCCTGATCTCGCTCAGCACCGCGCCGAGTCGTCTGGCGATGGCATTCGGCATCCATCGGGCGATGGACACGGCCGGCGCCTTGCTCGGGCCACTCATCGCGTTCCTCGTCCTGGCGTCGGCGCCAGGAGCCTTCGACGCCGTATTCGTCATTTCAGCCATCTTCGGTGCCGTCGGCGTCGCAGTCATCTGGATGTTCGCTCAGGAGAAGCCACAAAAACGTGACGAGTCTGCCGGAGCTCAGCGAGTCACCGATCAATGGCGTGAAATCGCCAAGACAAAGGGTGTCGGCGCAATCGCCGCTGCGGTTGGTCTGCTCAGCCTGGTCACGGTCGGCGACGCGTTCATCTACCTCGTCATCCAACAGACCAGCAATCTGAGCGCCAAGTACTTTCCGTTGCTGTTCGTTGGAACCGCACTGATCTATCTCCTGCTTGCCATGCCATTTGGTCGCCTCGCCGACCGCATCGGTACTCGACCGGTGTTCCTGGCCGGCAACGCACTGCTGATCATCATCTATCTGGTCATGGCGTTCAGCAGCCTTGGACTGGCGGCCTCCCTGCTCTGTCTTGCATTGCTCGGGGCCTATTACGCGGCGACCGATGGCGTCGTGTCAGCGATGGTGTCACAGCTCGTTGGAGTCAACGTGCGGGCGAGCGGAATCGCATTCATCACCGTCGTGATTGCCCTCGGCAAAATGTTCTCCGCGATCATCTTTGCAACATTGTTTGAGACAATTGGCAAGACCTCGGCCATGGTTGCGCTCGCCACGGCGATGTTGACCGTCGTGACCATGTCGACATGGTTGCTCTCCCCACGAAACGCCCCTAACTATGACTGACGATGCCCAACCCATGTCTGACGAAACTCGGCGCAAACTGTTCGTGCTCGGTGGCCTCGCCGCGGTCCTCGTAGTCCTCGGCGCCGGCTACTTCATATGGGCGCAGGGTCGAGTCTCCGATGATCTTGCCGACCGAAACGAGCGGGCTCAGGCAACGATCGACGAGTTCGAAGATGTCCAGCGTGAGTCCACACCCGAAGCGACCCCCGTCGCTGCGGTCGTTGCGGGTGTGAGCGCAGCACCTGGCGAAGTACTCGTCATCAATCGCGTGCCGGGCGACGACTACGGCAAGCTTGCCGTGCGCCACGCCGATGGAACCCGCACGCTGCTCGAGCGCGAATGTGTTCGAGTACACATCGCAGCCGAACACGGCGTATGCGTGAGCCAGAACGATGGCATCGTTGCGACGTTCACCACGACGTTCTTTGAATCGATCAACCCCCAGGTCGAAATCAAGTCGTACGCGAGTGCGCTGCCGAGCCGGGCGAGAATCTCGCCCGAAGGCACCTTTTCGGCAGTCACTGCCTTTGTCACCGGTAGTTCGTATGAAGACATCGGCGCCGAGACCACGACCATCGTCACCATCGATCAGATCGAGAGCACCCGCCGGATCCGTGGCACGGGCCAGCTCACCATCAACTCCGACGAGGATCGGTTCAAGAACCTTGACCCGCAGTACTGGGGCATCACCTTCGCCGACGAAAACGAGTTCTACATCACGGGCTTCTACGGCGAAGAACCCGAGGTGATGCGCGGCTGGCTCGACGACATGACGCTCGAACCGACCGGCTGGGTCGGTAGCTGCCCGTCGCTGTCGCCAGACGGCAAAACCCTCGTCTTCAAAGAGATGCGTGCCGATGGCGGATTCGATTTGGTCGCAGTGGACCTCGAAACAGACGACAAGTGGAGACTCGGCGAGACTCGTTCGGTCGACGATCAGGTCGAGTGGCTCGACAACGACACGGTGCTCTACGCGTTGCATCCCGATGGCGGCGACACAGCCGTGCAGCCTGAATTCGACATCTGGATGGTCGATATTGCCGAGGGTTCCGAGCCAGTGCTCTTCCTGCCCAACGCCAACTCGCCCGCCGTTGCCCGCTGAGTGAGTAGTTCCTCCGACCCCGCACGCACTCGCGGTTGAGTGAGTAGTTGCTCCGTCATGCTGGACCGCGGGGCTGGTTCTTGTGTCACTTAGGATCACGGCATGAGCATTCTTGGCAATCGCGTCGTACGCACAGAAGACCCGCGATTTTTGACTGGCCGGTCAACCTATGTCGCCGACATGGGCTATCCCGGCACGACCCATGCAGTCTTCGTGCGGTCACTGATGGCCAGGGCAACCCTGATTGGTATCGACACGACCGAAGCAGCGACGGCGCCCGGCGTGCTCGGCGTGTTTACTGCCGCGGATCTGAATCTGAAGCGCCGCACGCCCCGCTTCCCGATCGATGAGGGAGCCCACCAACCCGTGTTGGCCGAGGGAGCGGTCCGGTATGTGGGCGAGCCCATCGCGGTCGTGGTGGCCGAAACCGTCGCACAGGCGGTCGATGCTGCCGAACTCGTATTCGTCGATTACGAGCCGCTTGCGCCGGTGGTAACGGTCGACGATGCGGTACGCGCCGAAACTCTCGTCCATCCGACGATGCCAGGAAACATCGTCGGTTCGATACCAATCACCCCCGGCGAGATCGATTTCAGTGGTTGCGAGATCGTGGCCGAGCAGGTTGTGATCAACCAGCGGATCGCTGGCGCGCCGATCGAAGGTCGATCGGCGGTTGCCGACTGGACAGGTGACCGGTTGTTGTGTTGGTCCTCGACCCAAGGCGCAGGCGTGGTGCTCAACAACATCATCGACGTGTATGGCGTCGACGAAGCCGACGTGCATGTACGCGCCGTCGATATCGGTGGTGGCTTCGGGTCGAAAGGATCGCCCGACGGTGAGGAACTCACCTTGCCAGCGCTGTCGCGTGCGGTTGGGCGGCCCGTGCAGTGGACCGAAACGCGCAGCGAGAACATGGTCAATATGGTGCAGGGTCGGGCCCAGAAGCAGACGGTGCGCATTGGTGGCACGGCCGACGGCGACATCACCCACTATGCGCTGCACGTGGTGCAAGACGCCGGCGCGTACTTCGATATCGGCGCCATACTGCCGATGCTCACGATGATGATGGCGCCTGGCACCTATGACATCGCCAACCTCCAGTACAGCTCACAGTCGGTATTCACGAATACAACACCTATCGGCGCCTTCCGCGGCGCCGGACGCCCTGAAGCGGCCGCCGCTATCGAACGAGCTGTTGATCTCTTCGCTGCCGAGGCCGGGCTTGCGCCTGAAGAGGTGCGTCGGCGCAATCTGCTTCCTGCCTTCAACAGCACGCACACCACGACGTTCGGTGCCAACTATGACTGTGGTGATTATCCCGCAGCACTCGAGAGCGTGCTCGAGGCAGCCGGTTACGCGGAACTGCGCGCTGAGCAACAACGCCGACGCGATGCAGGCGACCGCAAGGTCCTCGGCCTTGGTTTGGCCAGCTATGTCGAGATCACTGCGGTGTCGTTTGGCGGTGATGGCATCAGCGAATATGGCAGTGTCGAACTGCAACCCGACGGCACAATCGTTGCCTGGACTGGTTCGACCCCACAAGGCCAAGGGCACGAAACCTCATGGGCGATGATCATCGCCGACCAACTCGGCGTGCCGCTCGACGCGGTCACCGTGAAGTTCGGCGACACCGATCTGGTACCGACCCGAAACGTCACGGGCGGATCCCGCTCCGCGCAGATTGCTGGTTCGGCGATGATGAGCGCGTCAACACACCTTGTGACAGCGGCCATGGAACACGCAGCGGCAGCCCTCGAGGCAAATGTCGATGACATGATCTTCGATGCTGCTGACGGCTCATTCCATGTGGCTGGAACCCCTGCCCGTTCAGTCACCTGGGCAGAGGTGGCCGGCGCTGCACCTGAGCCCCTGGCGGGCCTGAGTGACTTTGTGCAGCAGGCATCGACCTTTCCGTTCGGCGCACATTGTTCGGTGGTCGAGGTCGATCTCGACACGGGCGGCGTCACGATCCTGCGTCATATCTGCGTCGACGACTGTGGCACTATCGTAAATCCGCTGCTGGCCGACGGACAGGTCCACGGCGGCGTTGCTTCTGGCATCGCCCAGGCGCTGATCGAAGAGGTCGTATTCGACTCAGAGGGCACGCCCATGACGTCGAACTTCGCGGACTACGGCATCATCTCACCGACTGAACTGCCAAGCTTCGAACGCATCCCAATGATCACACCAACCCCGCTGAACCCGCTTGGCGCCAAAGGCATTGGTGAATCCGGCTCGATCGGATCTACTCCCGCAGTGCAGAATGCAGTCGTCGATGCTGTCGCCCATCTCGGCATTCGCCACATCGATATGCCGTTGACCGCCCAACGGGTATGGCGAGCGATCAACGCTGCGGAGGTGCCGGCATGAAGCGCAGCGACAAGGCCGACAAGATCGGCAAAATTCTCGACGAGCTGTATCCCGAGATCCCGATCCCGCTCGACCACAGCGACCCCTACACCCTGACCGTTGCTGTTGCGTTGTCTGCGCAGACGACCGACAAGAAGGTCAATGAGATCAGCCCGGCCCTGTTCGCCGAGGGAGGCACGCCCGAGAAGATGGCGGCGCTGCATCCCGACCGAATACTCGAATTGATCCGCCAGGTCGGCCTGGCGCCCACCAAAGCAAGAAATCTGTCAACTATGGCGCACCAGATTCTGGACGCAGGTGGCGAGATCCTGCCCGACTGGGACTTCCTCGAGTCATTGGCCGGCGTTGGTCACAAGACCGCCGGGGTGGTGATGTCTCAGGCGTTCGGCGTGCCGGCATTTCCAGTCGACACGCATGTGCATCGACTAGCCGCCCGGTGGGGCCTTTCTGACGGTTCGAATGTGGTCAAAACCGAAAAAGATCTCAAGGCGCTGTTCCTTCCAGAAACGTGGAACGACCGGCATCTCCAGATCATCTTCTTCGGGCGCGACTATTGCCCGGCGCGCAGCCATGACCTGTCGGCATGTGAAATCTGCAGTTGGGCGGCCACCAAGAAACGAATTACCGCCGAATCCACACGCTGATTGGTTCACGAGCAGCACGTAGCGATTGAGAAACTTGCGAAGTCAGGGACCATTTCGTCCGGCTCGAGCGTGTGATGTACGAGGCTTGAGTTTGGAAGTGTTGTGTCCGACATCGCTATTACAGGGTTTGTTGCCGTGACGGCGACGCGAGAGGCAGCTTTTGCCGCGTTCTACCAACAGAACATCAACTCGTTGTCGCGCACGCTCACCGCAGCGCTCGGTGATCCGCAGGTGGCACAAGACGCTGCACAGGAGGCAATGGCTCGAGCATGTGAGCGTTGGGAGAAGATCGAGACATACGACAACCCGATGGGTTGGTGTTACCGAGTAGCGATGAACTGGGCGACAAGCCGATGGCGCAAACGCAAACGAGAAGTTGTCACCGACATATTGCCCACCCCCGACCCGGCGCTGATGCCCGATATTGCGGTGCAAGACCGGCTGCGCACGGCGTTGCAGACATTGTCGGTCGATCATCGTTCGGTGATCGTGCTGCGGCTCGTCGAAGACTGGTCGATCAACGAAACGGCCGAAGCGCTCGGGATTGCGCCAGGCACGGTGCAGAGTCGCTACGCCCGAGCACTCATCCGACTGCGCGAAGAACTCGGAGACTTTCATGACTGATCGATTCGAAGAGGCCGTACGCCAAGCGGCACAGGGGCTTGGTACGACACCCGAGATGCCCACCTACCACGATGCCTGGCAACGGGGCCGCCGTCGCCGATTCGTCAAGCGCTCGGCGCTGGCCGTTGCGGGCGCACTGGTGTTCATCGCAGCGCTGTCGGTGAACCTCGGTCGGCTACCCGGCACAAATCCGGGCGACGTCGACGACGTCGCCGTCAGTGTCGCCGCAGCAACGCCGGTCGTCGAAACACCGACC
>JBDNHG010000800.1:0-8722 GCA_041688925.1 Acidimicrobiales bacterium
GAGTGCCGGCAGGTGGTTCTTGACCAACGACTTCGCCTTCGGGCGCAAGATCGCTCGTAACGGCCTGACGCGATGGTTCAAAACCATTGCGGGTGATGACTTGCAACGCCTCGTTCTCGGTCATCGTGAGCACCGATGGGACGGTGCGGACGTTGCTGCCAGAGCTGATCACCATGGTGACTGTGCTGCCGACGTTGACCGTCGTGCCCGCCGCAGGTTCGGTCATGATGACCTGTCCGGTGGGGATCGCATCGTCGGCCGTGGCGCGCCGCTCGACTACGAGCCGTTGAGCTTCGAGTGTGCTGCGGGCATCGGCCTCGACCCGGCCACCAACCGCCGGTATCTCGACCGTGTCTGTCGCAACCGTTGTTGGCACGTCGCCGTCGTCGCCAGCGGTGTCCAACCGATCTTGCAACAGGATCAAGAAGCCAGCAAGAATGAGCCCAGCCATGAGAACACCAGCGAAGATCAAACCGCCGCGACGGCGAGGCGGATCTTGATAGGTGGCCGGAAGTTGTTGTGAAGCCGAGCGCTGGCGAGGTACCGCTGTGGTTACCGACGGTCCGGCGATGTGCTGACCTGACGCTGCAACCATCTGAGGTTGTGGCATGACGGCTGCGGCAGCGATTGCCTGGCCCTGTCGAAACCGGTCGAGGTCTGCGAGCAGCGCTTCGGCAGACGGGTACCGGTTGTCGGGATTCTTCGACAACAACTTCATGGTGATCGCTGCGAGCGGCGCAGGAATATCGACGCCGTGCTCGGTGATTGGAACCACAGGTTCCTGCACATGCTTGTAGGCGATTGAAACCGGCGTTTCACCAGTGAACGGAGGCTGGCCGACGAGCATTTCGTACATCAGCACACCGAGCGAATAGAGATCGCTGCGATGGTCGACCTTGTGGCCTTGCGCCTGCTCTGGCGAGAAGTACGTGGCGGTGCCCATGACCGCACCGGTCTGGGTCAGGTTGGCGTCAGCATTGGCCGACATCGCAGTGGCGATGCCAAAGTCGGCAACCTTCATCTCACCCTTGGGAGAAACCAACACATTGCCCGGTTTGACGTCGCGGTGCACAACACCGCCATCGTGGGCGAACCCGAGCGCTGCGGCAACATCTAGCGCAACTCGGGTGACCTGCTCGACGGTCAAGCTGCCATCGCGACGCAGGATCTGGGCCAGGCTCTGACCCTCGACGTATTCCATAACGATGTAATACGTGCCGAGTTCCTCGCCCCAGTCGTAGATCGACACGATGTTCGGGTGGTTGAGGTTTGCGGCCGCTTGCGCTTCACGGCGGAACCGTTCGACGAACTTCGGATCGGTCGCATATTCGGGAAAGAGCACCTTGACAGCCACGGGGCGGCCGAGCAATTGGTCGCGCGCCAAAAAAACGTCGGCCATGCCACCGCGGGCCAACCGGCGGTGCAACTCGTATCGCCCGCCGAAGATGGTGGGGCTCTCCTCAGACATTCTGAGCAATGTTACGGGTGTTGAACCGCAGAATCTCGGCACAGGGGAATCCACCCCAACGAATTCAAGCCATTCGATCCGCATACACGCCGGCTGAAAGCAACGTTTCGGCGAGGGACGAGCTAAAACGCGTACTACCCGAAGTAGGTGTCGATGATTGATGCGGCGATTGGGAGGGCGACGCCGCCGCCGGTTTGTTGGCCTCCACCGGGCACGGCTTCGACGATTACGGCGAGCGCCAACACGGGTTCGCCCTGCGCTGGGCCAGCGAAGGCGATCACCCAAGCGTCGGTGTCGTCGCCGGCGAGGGCGTTGACTTCGGCGGTGCCGGTCTTTGCCCCAACAGTCAGGCCGCTTCGTGCCAGGGCGGTACCGGTGCCCGACTCGACGACGCCGACCATCAGCTCGGCCATGGTGTTTGCGACCTGGGGCACTACGGCTTGGCGCCACAGTGACGGCTCGATCCGATCAAGCAGTGCGCCATCGGCTGAGTCGGTGACTCGATCGACGACGTGGGGCACGTTGATGTCTCCACCATTCGCAAGGCCTGCGGCGACCAGCGCCATCTCGAGCGGCGTCGCGCGTACGTCGAACTGCCCGATCGACGCCTGCGCCAGCAATGATGAACCTTCGACAATCGCTGCCCGCGGATTGACGTCGCTTGTTCCCAATTGAACGCCGAAGTCGTCGGGGAACCGCGACTGCGCTGTCAGCGGAATGTCGAATGGCGGTGTGTCATTGAAGCCGAAACGTTCGGCGGTGGCGATGAGTGGTTCGGGGCCAAGGTACTCGGCGCCGAGTTTGGCAAAGGTCGTGTTGCACGAGCGAGCGAGCGAGCGTGCCAGGTCGCCACCGCAGACGCTGCCTCCGAAGTTCTGTAGCGACACCTGGGTGAGCGGCAGTTGATAACTGACGACCTCGGGAAAGACCGGATTCGATGGTGTGACGACACCATTCTCGAGTGCCGAGGCGGCGGTGATGACCTTGAACGTCGATCCGGGAGGAAACACCTGCCGGTTCGCGCTTGTCAACAACGGCTCGCCCGGTGCGTCATCGAGTGCTTCTTTGGCTGCCCGAGCCGCCGCGATGTCGGTGTTGCTGACCGCGTTCGGGTCGAATGTCGGCCAGCTGTAGAACGCCAGCACTGCGCCGGTACGAGGGTCGATTACTACGACTGAACCGCGGCGATTGCCGAGCGCATTGGCTGCTGCTTGTTGCAGCTCGCTGTTGATTGTGAGCGTTACGTCCCCGCTGACGTCGCCGTCGCCGAAGAAGTCAAAGAACGACTCGAATCGCTGCGTCGCGCTATGACCGGCGAGTTCATCGTTGTAGCTGCGCTCGACACCAGTGGCGCCGAACTCGAACGAGAAGTAGCCCGTGACGTGTGAGTAGAGCGGGCCTTGGGGATAACGCCGTTCACGGTCGAAAGCACCACCTTCGACATCGATCGATTCGGCGATCACGACGCCATCGGCGGTCACGATGTTGCCTCGGCGTTGGCCAAAGTCGCGTACAACTCGGCGGGTGTTGAGCGGGTCGGCGGTCAGCTGTTCAGCGTCGTAGACCTGCACCCAGTTCAGTCGGGCGAACAGCAGTGCGAACAGCACCAAGAGCGCGACACCGAGCTGGCGGATCTGGCGATTCATGCGCGGCCCTTCATGCCGCAACCCGCGGGCGGCGGCGGCCTGGGGTCGGCGCGTCGGCGGGGCGATCGCTCTGTTCGTCGCTGATGCGCACGATCAGCGCCAAGATCGCATAGTTCGCTAACAGCGACGAGCCGCCGTAGCTCACGAACGGCAGGGTTACGCCGGTCAATGGCAGTACCCGCGTGACCCCGGCGATGATGATGAAAGCTTGCACGCCGAGCAATCCGGTCAGGCCAGTCGCGAGCAGCTTCGAGAACGGACGTCGTGTGCCGAGCGCAGCTCGCAGGCCCGAACCAATAATCAATACGTATGCCATCAGCACCGCGGTCGCGCCGAGCAAACCGAGTTCTTCACCGATCGTCGAGAAGATGAAGTCAGACTCGGCCAGGGGCACCCGTTGGGGATACCCGCGACCGGGCCCGGTACCGGTGATGCCACCACTGGCCAATCCGAACTGCGCTTCGATCACTTGATAGCCGCCGCCAAGCGGGTCATCCCATGGCTTGAGCCAGGCGTCGACACGAGTCTGCACGTGACCGAACCGGGTCCAGGCCGCATAGGCGCCACCCATGAACAGCACCAGCCCGGTCAGCAGGTACGCAAGCCGCTCGGTTGCGACCCACAACATGATCAGGAACAGCATGAAGAAGAGCAACGATGTGCCCAAATCCTTCTGCGAGATCATGACGACGAGCGATGCGCCCCAGGCGAGCAGCACGGGTGCAGCATGTTTCGGCTCAGGAAGCCGTATGGGGCCAAGACGCCAGGTGCCGTGCCGGAACAGCTCACGTTTGTCGACTAGGTAGCTGGCGAAGAAGATCGCCAACGCCAGCTTGGCGAACTCGCCCGGTTGGAAGTTGACGGGGCCGATGCGCACCCAGATTCGCGAGCCGTTGATCGTTTGTCCAACGCGAGGTATCAGCGGCATCAGCAGCAGCCCCAGCCCGATGAATAGCAGGATGTAGCGGAACTGTTCGAGGTCGCGGCTGCGACGGATGACGAGCAGCGTCAGGCAATACAGGCCGACGCCGAGAAAGACCCACACCGCCTGCTTGGCGGCCAGTTCATCGTTGAGCCTGGCGATGAAGACGTAGCCCAGGCCGTTGAGCAGCCCGGCGAGCGGCAACAAAAGGCCGTCGGCTTCGGGTGCCAGAAACCGGGTTGCGACGTGGGCGACGAAGAACAGCCCAAGTACCACGATCAGAAATGGCACCACATCGGCGGGAATGGACGACAGGCGACCGATCGATGCCAATACGTACGCGCCAGTAGTAACAACTCCGCTGAGGATGATCAGGACGAGTTCGCCGTTGCGGCGATGGCGTCCGACGAAGAAGGCCTTCATCGTGTCGAGCGAAACGCGCTAGCGCCGCCAGGACCAGCGTTGTTTGGGCTCGGGCACCGGCGCAGGTTCATCGAGGGATACCGCTGCTTGTTCTTTGGTGGGGATACCCGCGTCATCGGGCTCGGCCCGGTGGGCCAAAGCTTCGCTCTTTTCAGGCATAGCGGCTTCGTCGGCAGCAACGACGTCAGCGATCACAGTGGTGATGTTGTCACGGCCGCCGCCCTCATTGGCCGCGGCGATCAGTTTCTCGGCCGCAACGGCAGGGTCGGCCTCGGTAGCCAGAATTGTGGCGATGGTGTGCGCGTCGACCTCGTTGAAGAGTCCGTCGCTGCACAACAAGTAGCGGTCGCCGATCTTGGGCACGAACTGAAACGAGTCGACATCGACGTGTTCGACCACGCCGAGCGCTCGAGTGACAATGTTTCGTTGCGGATGCACCTCGGCCTCGGCGGCGGTGATGCGTCCTTCGCGGACCAGAGCCTCGACCAGGCTGTGGTCTTCGGTCAGCTGCTCGAGGACATTGCCGGTCAGGCGATACATGCGGCTGTCGCCGACATTGATAGCGCCAAGGGCGACCGTGTCGCCGAGTTCGATGAGCCCGAGCGCCACGACGGTGGTTCCCATGCCGTGCAGGTTCGGGTGGGCGGCGGCCTCGTCGAGAATCTTGCGATTGGCGTGCTCGACGCCGACAACCAACGCCTCGAGCTCAGGTGAGTGAAACTGTTGCACCATCTCGCTCGCAGCAATCGCGCTGGCGACCTCGCCGCCGCGATGACCACCCATGCCGTCGGCGACGACCGCCAGCCCCGGCGCGGTGGCGTAACTGTCTTGGTTGACCGAGCGGGCGATCCCGACATGGGTCGCAGCAGCCATGCGAAGGCCGAACATCAGGAGAACTCCATCGCTGTGGCACCTACTTGAAGACGATCACCGGGCACCAATGCGGTCGTGGCCACGACGGCCTGACCGTTCAACATGGTTCCGTTGCGCGATGCAAGGTCTTCGAAAAAATAGGTGCCATTGGTGAAAAAGATACGAGCATGCACCGTCGAAACATAGGTGTCGTCGAGCACAACGCCATTGGTCACCGCCCGCCCGAGGGTGATTTCACGGCCGAGCTGATAAACACCGCCCGCGATTTTCGCTGGTTCGAGAATGCGAAGTTGCCCAGCAGCGGTGGCGGTGACCACGGCCATAGCCGCTGCGTGACCCACATTGGCCGGCGGAGCGGGAGGCATCGAGCGACGAGCTGTTGTGCGAGTCGAAGCACCCGACGACGCCTGCGAATCTCGCTGCTTGCGTGCCACGGTGCGTGGATCTCGCAGCTCGCTGAAGACCGACCACAACACGCGAATAAAGAAGAGGTACAGGCCGGCAAGCAGCATGACTTTCATTACGTTCAGCAGCGGTTCAGACACGGAGCTATGAGCGTAGTTGGGCCGAAACGTGCGACAAGGTCAACGCGCTTCGAACGTTGCAGGAGTTGCACCGAAAACGATCTTGTCGCCGGGCTGCAACTGCACCTCGGACACTCGTGAGCCGTTGACAGTCGTGCCGTTCGTCGAGCCGGCGTCGGTGAGTATCCAGCCACCCGGCCCTCGCTCGATCACCGCATGGTTCCGGCTGACATTTTCGTCGCCGAGGATCAATGAGCAGTTCGGAAGCCGCCCGACCGAGAACACACCGTCGCCGATGGCGAACCGCTCGCCGGTGTCCATCAACAGTTCGGCAGTTGTGGGGGTCGTGGCGCCCTCGCGCCATTGCGCCTGCACCTGCAAGGTGCCTTCGGGATAGTCAGCGGCCTCGACGAGCACGACCGAGACGGGGCCGAGTAGCCGGTACTGTTCGTCGGCGATATGCACCCGAGCCGCCTCGATCAGCTCATTGGTCAACGGCGTCTCGACCTCTTGAAATCGTTCATAGTCGGCGGTCGAGATGTAGACCCAATAGTGGTTCGGCACCGCGAGGGCACCATCGACCGCCACCGACTGATTGGCGTCGATCTCACGCACGATTCGGCGCCCGATCTCGATCGGGTTCAAGCCGCTCTTGAAGACACGAGCGAAGGTGCCTTCGACCAAATGTTCTAGCCGCCGTTCAAAATTCCGCAATACCACGACACGACCCTACTATTTGTTGCGGTCAGCGGCGATCTGATCTGCCATGCTGACCAAGGTTTCGCCGCGGAACTCTCTCATCACCCGAGCGTAGGCGTTGGTGTCGAGCGCGGCCATTGCCCGCGCTTCGTCGAGTGCAGCTTCGATGACCTTGTCGGGTGGCACGACGCTATCGAGGAAGCCCACGTCACAAGCGGTCGACGGTTCGGTGACGCGTGCGTTGGCGATCGATCTTTGCAGATGCCGCTTGCTCAACCGCTCGCGGGCGATCGTGTTGGCCCACTCGGGCAGCGTCAGGCCAATAGCGACCTCGTTGAGACCAATCTTGAACGGGCCGTCGGCGCCGACTCGAATATCGGCTGCAAGCAGCATCAGAGCGCCAGCGGCGAGCGCGTGGCCGGTGCACGCTGCGACAACCGGAATCGTGGCCCCGTAGATGTGCCGCACCAGATCGCCACCACTGGCGACCAGGTCGGTCGTCGCAGCGACGTCGCCGCCTTGCACCACACTCAGGTCGAAGCCGGCCGAGAACCGTCCCTCTCGCCCAGCAATCACCGCTGCGATGCAGTTCGGATCAGCCTCACACGCGGTCAGCGCAGCACGCACATCAGAGATGATCGACTTCGACAGCGCATTTGCTTTGCCGTCATCGATGGTGATGAGCGTGACCGACCTCGTGTCTACGCCGTCATCGACGCTGAAGTGGGAGGTGACTACCTGTTCTGCCATGACGGAGTGATACGACACCGGCGCAGAAACCGCAAGTCAGAACGAACCGCAGCCCCGCCGAGAGGGCGGGGCTGCGGTCGTGTTCTAGTGTGCGCGAGGGGGGACTTGAACCCCCACATCCCTAAGGACACAGGCACCTGAAGCCTGCGCGTCTGCCAATTCCGCCACTCGCGCGTGACGCTCAGCATGAGTGAGCCGCGTCACTCTATCTGTCGACATCAGGGAACACGCACCGATTTCATCGGCGCTGTGGCGCTCGCCAGGCATGCGCCACAGGTCGCTGTCGTACCGACCGGGTAGGTTCTTGATCGCTTCTCCTTCGTACCTCGCAGGAAGCTTCTGCTCATGAATTCCATCATCACCCGTGTCCAATCCCTGATCGCTAAAGCCGAGTCCTCACCGTTTCCGGCCGAGGCCGATGCGTTCATGTCCAAGGCGCAACAGCTGATCAACGATCACGCCATCGACCAGGCGCGCCTCACCGGCGCAGATCCAACCTCGGTGGGCCATGACACGCTCGCCGTCAAGGGCACCTACACCAAGGAACGTTCCATGATCTGGAGCGCCGTTGCCCGAGCCAACCGCTGCCAGGTTCTAACCATGTCGACGTATGGCAGCTCCAAAGTCAGTGATCTCACGCTGATCGGTCGAGAACAAGACCGCCAGCTCGTGCGATTGCTTGCCACGTCACTCGAACAGCAGGCGCTCAAGCGACTGAACGACCTCGACCCGAACACCACCTTTGCAACTCCCGTCGTGCAACGACGCAGCTTCTTGCGGGGTTTCGCGATCGAAGTCGCCGACCGCCTCAAGCGATCGGGGCACACCCAGGCCGTTGTCGGCCAAGCAGCCGAGCAGGCGCTTGTGCTGGCCGCCGGCGCCGTCGATCGCTACGTCGGCGACAACTTCGATGTCAGCCAGGGGCGCCGCAGCGCGGTGCGTCACGATGGCTTGGCCTTCTCGCACGGGCGGCGTGCCGGCGCAAGTGCCGATGTTGGTTCGAGCCGCATTGGTTCCAGCCGTCGGGCCCTGCCACCGGGCTAACTTCCTTGGCCGGGCCTTGCAAGATGACCTGATAGCGCAGCCGTCAAAACGACCAAACGACCGAGCCACCAGGGCCCGGCCGTTCGGATCGAATTATTGTCGACGCTATGTGCGCCGAGTTTGCATCAGAAGGTCGACGAGCCGCCGGTGCCACCATCGCTGGCGCCACCCTTGAAGTCATCGGCCGAAGGGAGACCGATGCCCTTGTCCTTCGCCGATAGGAAGGCGCCCGCAGCGGTAGCAGCGGTAGCGATCAGGCCCAGGTAGAGACCAAACGACGTGAAGCTCGTTTCGGTGAGCCAACGAAGCAGAACGAATACGAAACCAAGAGCCGCCAGGATCATGGCGAACTGTTCTGTTTCCATGCCACCGA
>JBDNHG010000801.1:0-6354 GCA_041688925.1 Acidimicrobiales bacterium
GCAATGGGGTGTAATCCGGCATCTGCGGAAGAAGATCCACGCGAAACCGTGGGCACCAATAGTCACGATTCTTCTCAACTTGGCAATTCTGATCCCCTTCACGATCCTCAAGGCGCAAGATGACCTGCTCACGGTGATCATTGCAGTAGTAGTAGCTGCAGCGATCTTCGCAGCACAGATCATCGCCGTTCGATTGCGAACCAAACAAGGCGCAGACCGAAACTGAAAGCGTTGTCGCCCAACCTCCAGACGAGCTGCTCTTGCATTTCGGTAGCCCGCAAGACGGTCGTCCCGCGACCTTCTAGAAATTGCGTCTGAGCTGGAGAAGAACAATGTCGCGCTTGAGGTGCTGGAGCAGAACATCAACACCACGACCCCCGAGGGCAAACTCTTCTTCACCATGGTTGCCGCCTTCGCCGAGTTTGAACACTCCCTCATGGTCGCAAGAACCAAGGATGGTCTTGCAGCGGCCCGCGCTCGCGGTCGTGTAGGTGGTCGGAACCCAAAACTCACGGATTCGCAAAAGAAGACAATCAGCAAACTGAACCGCCCTGGGTTTGTTGGAGTCTCCATTAAACCCAGGGCGGTTCACACGTTCACGCGTTCAATCTCGCTCACTTCTGAGATGTGCGTCGAGTGAGTCGAGTAGATGATTTGCGTGTTCTCGTACGCGACGTTTTGGAACAGGGTCTTCTGAACGTGAGTGTGGATGTGTGCTTCGGGCTCTTCGATAAGCAGAAAGTTGGCGATTGCCTGTCTCGCGGTTCGGTACTCGAACTCGAGAAGTTTCAGCGTTAAGAAAACAAGATTCGCACCGCCGAGGCTCATCTCGTACAGGCGTCTCGGTTCCGAATCGCCGTGCTCGCCGACATAGAGTTTGAGTGACTGGAAATGGTCAGACGCCTCGAGCGGAAGCTCCGATTGGATCCGCATTGATGTTGGTGAGTAAGTCTCTCCGACAGCCTCCTTGAAAGTTTTCTGGATGCCGCGAGTGATCTCCTGAACTTCATCCCGGGTCTCGAAATCTTCGTTTAGCTCGCGAACCTTTCTGAGGATGTCATCGAAATCACCTTCGGGGATCTCTTCCCTCTTGGAGGCGAGGAGCGTCCGAAGCGGGTTCTTCCTGGGGTCGTTGAAGTCGGCGACGACGTTCCGAAGTGCCGGAACAAAGGAGAGCGAGAACTCCCGCCACAACGACATATCTCGCTAGATCTTGATCCCGACCTCATCCGCAAATGTAGGAGCATTACCGTTGTTGTCGGATGGGAAGATCACCGAATCAAAGCCACCAACGATGCGCGCGTACTCTTCACGGTCTGTGAGGCCGACACTCATCGTGCCGAGGAAAACGCGTTCGTAGTCGTCGAGGGTAATCGTGGCGCGAAGCTCTGCCAGTCCAGCACGATCCCCATCTTGCAGTGCGGCGAGGTCGTCGCGGATTTCAGCTTTGGGCCTGAATACCAGTGAGTAGGTTGCCCGCTCGGTGTCCCCCGAGGACTCTTCGGCAGCGTGCCGCAGGAGCAGCGACTGGACAGCCTCGTCATCGCTGACGTTATCGAACTCCATCATGATGACGATCCAGTGCCCGCGCCAGTCGGTCAGACCACTGTGAAAGTCGCTCTCTTCGAGGTCGTGCCTTCGTGTGGCGAACGTGTCGTCAAGCAGGAGGCGCATGGCACGGAAAAGGTTCGACTTTCCTGATCCGTTCTCTCCGATGATGGTGTTGACGCCGGGTTGGAGGTGAACGCTAGTGCGTTCGAAATTGCGGTAGTTGACAAGAGACACTTTTGAGATACGCATTGAGTTATCGGTGTCCGCTTGTCATTGGGCTGTTTTGAGATACGCATTGAGTTATCGGTGTCCGCTTGTCATTGGGCTGTTTACAGCATGCGCTTGTGATCCTCGTTGATTTCATTTTCCTTCCTCGATCCGGACTCTTGGTAGCGCGAATTTGTGCGCCGAGCGGTGCCCCAAGGAGACGGATTGCTTCAGCTCGAACGATACATTCAAGGATGTCAGCTATCGCATCAAGCTGCAGGGCTGCAAAAGAGCTAGAGCGGTGAGGCTCAGGTCGCCGCGATCGCAGTTGCGATCGGGACGTGGAGCTGTGTGGCGATCGGAGCGTAGAGGTCGACGGCTTGCTCCTTCGTTTGTAGCGAAAGCAGGAGAGAATATCGGACGGGAGTGTCCCGTCGATCAACTCGGTGGTTGTTCTTCCACCAGCCACCGACCGGGTAAACAGCAACATTGTTGCAGTGAGCAAGGTCTGCACCGGTACCGTGCCACTCATCCTGGTGCAGAGAACCAAGGTGGCGGGCTTGAGCGCCCAAAAACCAGCGTTCGGATTCGTTCTGCCCAGGAGCAGATCCTTCTTCGGAGTTCTGAGCTTCCCGATTAACACGTGCCACAAACTCAGTTTGGTTCTCAGTCCGACCTTGCAGATCAAATTGAAGCCTGTGCGACGGATACGTGTATTTGTTTCGCCACCCGCGGCGAGAGGCCGAAGGCTCGACAAAATACGACAGCGTGACACGGAGACGAACTTCTGCTTCGCCAAGGTCCTGCAGGATGTCCGTAGGCCAAGGGAGCGAATGCAGCCGGAACTGACGCATCGCATAGTTTGAGCCTTCAAACGGAACGAACTCATCCTGAGTAACCAGCGTGACAGCACGCCGAGACGAGTTGAGCACCGTCTCTTCGGTAGGTACGCCCCAGCCGAACTGGCGTAGGAGATGATGACGTGAACCCTTTCGGTGATCAACATCAAGATCTCGCTTCATCGACTCAGTCCACTCTGCTGAGTGCGTAAGCATGCCTCGAATCGTCTCGGGCCAATACGCGGGATACCGATCCATCGCAAGTGCCGCCAGCCGGGCGGCCCGGGCGGTTGCGGCACTGGTGGCATTCGCCGAGGTTAGGGCCACGTCACTCGTGTGCCCCGTCGAACGGAGCGAAAGCGAAGAGTGTCGCTCGTGGTAACCACCTGCACCGTCTGAGAGAACGTTTCCGCCCTCCATGCAAATGTCCGGCTTAATTGGCCACCGGTTCCTGTCAAAGAACGTAGAAGTGCGGCTGTGCGGCGAGAGATCTCCTGCTTCCGCAATCGCAGCCCAACCTGCATATTGCGGGTGTGTCGGCACTTCGACAAGGTCGGTGTATGCGCCGACGGTGAGAGCGTTCCACGCCTGCGCGGGATCCCCAATCGGAGATGTCGCAGAGTGGGTCCGGTGGTCATCGATATATGGCGGATCAACGTTGCCCGCCGCGACGAGGATCAGACGCGCCTGGTCGAAGTCGGGCTCTGAGAGCAGTTGGATCTGATCACCATCGCGAGTGCTCTCAGTGCCAACGGCGAGGGCATCGACGCTAGCGGACCAGAGAGTGGGCTCACCAGGGCGATCTGGAGCGGTGCTCAGCGTCAAGCAGTACACTCGTGGTCGCTGACTAACAACCTCCGGCAACGCTGCAGCTTGCACGGTTGCGCTAGCGAGATCAAGAGGCTGTTGCTGATGCTCGCTGTTGGTCGGCCACATCCGGACCGACTCAAGTCGGTGACGAAGACGAACCTCGTGACTCACGACGAGCAGCGGTTCGAGATCGCCGAACAATGCCAATCCAGCCATCGAAGTGCCGTGACCACCCGCGTGCACATCGCTGGCTGTCGCTTCCGACCCAAAAATCGTGTGATGGTCAGCAATCGAGAGCGAGTCCCGGAGAAGGGCATGCGTACGCATCACGCCGGTGTCGAGGTGGCACACGGCGGGCGCGTCTTCACTCGCAGGCACGATGCGCCCAGCGAGGTCCGTGACGTAATCGAGCTGTTCATCGGCAGAAAGATCCTCGACCGTGTCGATGAACTCGGGTTTACGAATTTCCATGATCGGAACCGACGTGAACGGCAAGATCTCCAGCTGTTTCCAGCTGGCCTCAACCCACACAATGACGCGATCCCGCAACCTCAATGAACGAGAGAGGGAACGCATCCGGTAGGTCTGAACGAATCCATCGATCGTGGCGAGGTGCTCACTGTCACTATCAAGCCATAGCTCCCACCAATGAGTGCCGCTACGAGCCGGTTCCCCTTCAGAGGTCCAAAGATCCGACAACACCGCGCGACGAATCCGAGAAATGTTGGCGATCAGATCCTGGTTCTTCGGGTTCCCTTTGTTCGTTTCTACATCAAGAAAGTCCTGGAAAAGCTTGAGAAACTCCTGTCGATAGGCATCGGAGACCCACACCGTGGCCAACTCCGGCTCGCTATCTCTACCTCCCCGCACCGAGAGCAGGAGCCATTTCGGTTTCCGAGCGCGACCGCCCGTATATGCGTTGAGAGAATCGATCTTGAGGGGAAAGGTCACGCCTTCCCCTTCAAGCACGATCACCGTCCCAGTTGCGCGAAGCTCCTCGTCAGTAGGTATCCGCTCATCTAAATCCGCGTCGAAACTGGTGAATGCATCCTCGGCGGAGTGCTTTAGCCCCGCCCCGTGTTCACCACGAGAGACGACGTGTCGCTTAGCACGCGGAGATATCTTGCGGTGGAAGTCTGCTGCCTCGGCGTATCCGTGAACGTAGAGGTGGTCGAGATCTCGTCCGACCTCAGCCAAGGCTCGCCGTTCGACGCGCGGTCAAGGCCACGATCAGATCTTCACGCCCCACAGCACGCTCGCCACGCATCAGGACAGTCTTCGCTGATGTCTCAGCTGCTTTGACCAGTTCAGCATGGCTGAGCCCGGACGTGTAGTCTTCCAGCTTCGCCATGCTCGTTCCGCTAGCAAGCGTGCCGAGTCGAGCCTTGATAACCGCTGCGGCTTGACGTGCGTCGGGCAGTGCATAGGTAAGAACTGCGTCGAACCTGCGGAAGAGTGCTTTGTCAAGGATCGCACGGTGGTTGGTCGCGGCGAGGACAAGAGATTCGGGGCTTGCTTCTTCGAGGAAGACGAGAAACGAATTCAGGATACGGCGAGCTTCGCCGACGTCGTTTCCGGACCGATCGCCGCCGAGTGCGTCGAACTCGTCGAAGAGGTAAACCGCGCGGCGCTGTGCTACGGCATCGAAGACCAGCCGGAGTTTGCTGGCGGTCTCACCCATGAATTTGCTCAGCAGGATATCGAGCCGGATCGTGAACATCGGCAATGACAGTTCAGTCGAGAGCACGGCCGCCGTCATGGTCTTTCCCGTTCCGGGCGGACCTTCGAGTAGCAACCGGTGCGCAGGAGTGAACCCATGATCAAGAAGGTTTTTCCTCTGCCGTTGCTCAGCCAGGACCTGCTTGATCTGAGCAACGAGATCAGCGGTAGCAACCAGTTCACGCAAGTGGACGGCAGGATGCGTCGCTTCGACTAGCTCGGCAATTTCGCCGCGCGGCTGCGCAAGAGTCGTGACATTACCCAGCGGCGCACGCTCGCGAGAAGCGTCAACGGCCTTTTTGATGTCGTTGGCCAGCACGTGATGGCCCGCCTTGGCTTCACGCGCGGCGATCTGAAGAGCCACAGAGTAGAAACTTGCTTCGTCACCAGACGCATGGCTGCGCACCATCGCGGTGATGTGCTGTCCGAGTCCTGCCATGGTGCACCTTCTCCCCCACTGTTGCGTATCGTCGATTGCTCTCATGGTATCGGTTCCCGATTCCTGTGACTGGAGGCGCACGAGCAACGCTTCGAGACGATGCGGGCGCGCTACGCGAAACGGAAGTCCCGGTAGGAGCTCCTCACGTTGACCCTGTGGCCGTCCTTGCGTCGCTGCAGGAAGCCAGCGACCGTTTCGACGTCGTTGGGTCGCATCTTCAACGCCCGGCATTTGACGCGAACCTGGTCAACGGTGACCGACACCCAGCGCTCTGGGCAGTTCATCATGTCGGCCTTGAGTTTGTCTTCCTCGTTCCACTTCAGACCGGATTCGTACCCGGCGGCCCAATCGGCAATGTGTTCGAGGATCTCCTCGACGCCGTTCGGCAGTGCCGCGACCGCCGCCCCAGAATCGGATTGGGTTGATGGCTGCCCCGTGCGGCCGTTGAGGAGCCGTACTGGTCGCATGTCTTCGATCCACGTCGCGGTTTCGGCCTCGCCCCATTCGATGACGACAAGTGCGTCGGCATCGACACCCCAGAGGTCGTTTAGGCGCTGGCGATCTGGCCAGGCGTAGATGACGCGACGGTGAGCGAGCGACCCCGGGGAAAAGCCTCGCCATGTGAGGTGGATGGTGTCTGCGCGCGCGACGAGGCGTTTGAGGCTCGCCCCCTCGAACTGCTTCTGCGGCGTTACAACAACAATCTGCCCGCCGCTCTGGGCCAGAAGCCAGGCGATAGCGCGTGCGTTCTGTGATTCGCGTGAGTCTTGTTCGCTCAGCTGCGAGACC
>JBDNHG010000802.1:0-4067 GCA_041688925.1 Acidimicrobiales bacterium
CCGACATCAACGCAGGCACCTCTGTGCAGACCGGCAACAACCTTGCAGCCAACGTCGATGCCGATTCGTTCGTGCAAGCGGGCGATCGCCTCGCCGCAGAAGTCGATGCCGACGACGAGGCTCTCGAGCTGGACCTCGACGTCGATCTCGACCTCGAGGACGATCTTGACCTCGATCTCGACGTTGATCTCGGTGGCGCTCTCGGGCTGTAAGCGCTAACCCGCTGATCCCAAACATCAGCCACCCATGCGTTTGAGGCGTCGGGCTCGGAAGTGCTCCTGCAGAGAGGGCAACCGAGTTCGGCGCCTCTCGTGCTTTTCACACCCACGCACCGAACCCAACACCACGCACCGACCCCAACACCGCATCTTGGATGGGGTCGACCCTACGATCGGGACATGCGAGCGCTGGTACAACGTGTGTCCGAGGCCCGAGTCAGAGTCGACGGCGAGGTCATTGGTGAAATCGGCCGAGGTCTGCTCGCCCTGGTCGGCGTGACCCATGACGACTCGCCCGCCGACGCAAAACGTTTGGCCGACAAGATCGCTCATCTGCGGGTCTTCACCGATGACGACGACAAGATGAATCTGAGCGTGCTCGACGTCGAGGGTTCCGTCCTCGTCGTGAGCCAGTTCACGTTGTATGGCGATACCCGCAAGGGTCGCCGTCCAGCCTATGTAGAGGCCGCCCGACCCGAAGTCGCCGAGCCACTCTGCGACCAGGTCGTCGCTGCGCTGCGTGCGCTCGACGTGCCGGTCGAGACCGGACGCTTCCGAGCAGACATGAAAGTCGAACTGATCAACGACGGGCCCGTCACCCTGGCAATCGAGATCTAGAGGGTCGAGATCTAGGGGGCCGAGATCTCACGACGGTTGATCGTCCACGCCCCGCCATAGGCGGCAAGGGTGATCAGCAGCATCGGGTACCAGGTGAACTTGGTCGCCCAGGTGTTGCCTTCGCGGAGCTCGACGGTGCCTTGCAGCACCCGAGTTTCAGAGATGCCCGTGCGCTCGACAATCGTGCCGTCGGGTTCGATGATCGCACTGAAACCTGTGGGAGCCGCCTGCAGCACCCACCGGCCTGACTCGATCGCCCGGAGCTGCGACGACGCGATCTGTTGGGTCTGCACGATCGTCAACCAAAACGACGAACCGTTGGTTGGATTCAGCTGGATGAGACCGCCATTCTTCATTCCGCTATAGGTGCGGTCATCGTGGAAAACCTCCCACGAGATGCTGATTGCCGCCCGGCCGACGCCGGTCTCGATGATTGCCGGGCCCTCGCCAGACTTGGCATCATTCGTCGGCAAGAAGTCGGGAGCGACCCGTTCGATCAGACCTCGAAACGGTACGAACTCACCAAAGGGCACGCGGCGAAGCTTGTCGTAGCGGCTTGATGTGGTGCCGTCAGGATTGATCGTGATCGACGCATTGAGGAAGAATCCCTCGTCGCTGTACGTCTCGACGATGCCGGCGATAATCGGCGCATCCAGATCTTGGGCCAACTCGACCAACTCGTCGTACACCGGGGAGTCCTGTATCGGTCCACGAGTGTGCACAACGTTCTCGGGCCACAGCACGAAATCGACGGGACCCACAATGTCTTGACTTGCCTCGAGGTGGCGCTCGAAGACATCGCGAGAGCTCGTGTTCGCCGCTCGCGTGTTCTGTGGCCCGCCACCTTGCACGATGGCGATGTCGATATCGTCGATCGCCCGCCCATGCGGCGCGACAACCGTGATGAGCATCGCCAGAACGAGCACACCGACGCCGGCGCCGGCAGAACGCCACTGCCGTTGCGATGCAGCGCTGATCACCACGCCGCCAACACCAACGAGCCCGACGATCGTGAGCGACCCGAATACCCGCGCCGTCTGGGCGAGCGGAGCATCGGCCTGGCTGATCGCCAGGCTTGCCAGCGGCACGCCACCGAACGGCCAATTCCACCGAACGAGCGCGGCAAGTACGAGCGCAGCCGGAAGGGCGATGCGGCGGCCCCTGGCCGCTGGCACGAGCGCTGCAGTGGCGCCGTACAACAGAGAGAACATGATGCCCTGGAGCAGATATCCCGGGATGGTCAGGTCCCACATCCAGAACGTGGCGGGGTAAAGCCACCAGATGCCCACGATCGTGGCTCGCTTGAAGCGTTCTTTCGCAGGCTGGCCAGCCAGCAGCCGATCGAGAATCGCTACGCCGACAAAGGCAAGCGGCCACCAGCCCCATGGCGGCATCGAGAACGCGATCAGGGCCCCCGCCAAAGGAGCCAAGAGACCGGCCGCCCGCCCACCAATGAGCCTGGGCCCATCGGGTGGCCGGCTATCGCTGACCGAGCTGCTCACTGTTGATTTCCCGGCGAGCTTCCCGGCCAACGCGTTGATCAAGAGGGTCGCTCGCCGAACTCGGGGCTTTCGGTACGGGTGCGCTTCAATTCCCAGAAACCAGGAATAGTGGCGGCGTCGATGAAGGCATCCCACAACTTGAGTGACTGCTCGGTGGAAGGCACGCGGGTGATCACCGGGCCGAACAAGGCAACACGGTCACCGTTGTCGTCGTCGAGCGCGATGATGGGCGTTCCGACATCATTGCCGGTCAGATCGAGCCCGGCTTTCATGCGGGTCGAGATCTCGGCATCGAAACTCTCATCGTCGAACGCATCGGCATGCGATGCATCAAAACCAGCGGTCGCCAGTGCGTCGGCGAGATCGAAGGCATCTTGGCGCTGCTTGTCGTGATGAATGCGGCTCGCGAACTCCCAATAGGCGTCCTTGACAGCGGCATCGCCTTGGGCCTTGCGGATACTCTCCATCACCCGAAGCAGCTTGTGGGTGAAGTGAACGGGCGCGTAATAGTCGCTGTCTTCTGCCGGCTCATTCTTGTTGAGCAGGCTGATTGGCTGCCACGTGATGTTGAGGTCACGGTGCGGTTGTACTTCGTCGACTACCCAACGGGCAGTCACCCAACACCACGGTCAAATGGGGTCAACCCAGAATTCAATATCCATGCAGCCGAGGTTAGGCCAGCAACCGGGTGTTGCGTTCGTCAGGGCCGGCTAGATGGCGCAGGCTCCGCCGCTGCCGTCGTCGAGTTCGACGACCAAACGTTTACGCAGACCGCCCTTGACGTCGACGCGCATCGCCGTCGCCAAACCAACTAAACGAGGCGACATCAAGATCTTGAACTCGTCATGGCTCATCTTGCGATAGGGAGCCAGGTTTTTACCTTTTGTATTGGTGTCGACCGACACCTCGGCAACCTTGCCTCAACCGACCGCCGAAATGAAGTCGATGGTCATGATGCCGCCCCGCTTGCCGAGCAATTGCTCGGCGCTGGGCGTGATGTCAATGTTCATGTGCGCCTTCTCGAGGGTTTGGCATTCTGGCACCAGTTGGCCGGGTAGGTAACCCGGCCAACCGTAGCGTTGTTCCCGATGCCAGGTAGCTAGGAGGCCCGCATTGACGTCACCATGTTCAACCGCGACGCACGAAACGCGGGAACGAATGCGGCGACCAAGCCCAACGAAACGCCAGCCACGAGATACACGACGAGCTGGGTGCCTGGCACGACGAGAGTGTTGATGAAACTCGCTGGGGCAACGGTCGAACCAATGGCCGCAACCAGCACACCAAGTCCCACGCCGAGCACGGCGCCGACCGTCGAGGTGATCAGTGCTTCATGCCGAATCATCGAGCGCACCTGACGCCGCGACATACCCACACTGCGCAACAAGCCGATCTCGTTGGTTCGTTCAAGCACGCTCAAAGCCACCGTGTTGGCGATGCCGCTCATCGCAATGATGATCGTGAGCGCAAGCAATCCATTCGCCAACATCACCAGCTGATCGACCTGGGTCTGACGGGCAGCCAGGAACTCGTCGACCGTCTGTTCCTCGATCTGAGGAAACGACTGCAACACGCTGGCGACTGCCGCCTGACCCGTGTTGGGCACAACCTCTTCACCGAACCGAGCAGCTCCGAGGAATGCGTCGACGTTGCGGGCGTGTTCGCCGACAAGCGCTTCATCGACAAGCACATCACCGGTGATGATCGAGTCGTCGGTGAAGATCGCCGC
>JBDNHG010000803.1:0-4029 GCA_041688925.1 Acidimicrobiales bacterium
GTGAGCGCAACGGCGGTGACTGCCAGCACCGCAGCGAACGCGGACATCACGTCGTGTCTGTCACAGTCATCATCCTGTCAACTCCACTCGACGCTCTTGCGCTCCAATCATCCAAGCCTCGCATACCGCAAGCCGCCGCTACGACATGGCGTCGTAACCAAGCGTCGCTTCTGAACGCCACCTGGACCACACGCGCCCAGAGCGCGGTTCTGCCTGACGTTCGTGGCAACGTCTCGACCGTCCACTCTCGAGAACCGGAACGAACCGAACCGAGAATTGCGCTCAGGACCTGACATGGCCCCGCTGGCCGTAGCAACGCCGCTTCGAGCCGACCTGCTGATCACGCGGAAGGCCTTGAGCCAATCAGTCGTCCTCTCTTGTCCATCCGAGACCCACCGGGGTTGACAGAGAGGAGCCATTGTCGTGAAGGCAGTTATTCAGGGCGATGGGTATGAGGCGAGTAGTCGAACAGGCGATAGGACCGACCAGTCAAGGCTGCCAAGCGGTCCATCTCGGTCTGCACCGCACGAGGTGTCGCGTTGTGAAACGAATTGGCGGCCTCGCGGGCCTGGAAGAACACATCAGGATTCTGTGCCGTACCCCGCAGCACGGGATGGTTCGGATTCAGGCCGCGGCTGCGGTGTTGCTCGACCGATTCGTCGTCGATCATGTCGCGTATTGTGTCGTTGGAGACGCTTTCGATCTTCGCGACCTCGCGGCCGGAACAGCTAGGTCGACATCGACCCAGAGTTCCGCCGGGCCGGCGATGGTGAACGGTCCCGAGGGCAACGCTGCTCGTTGAACCGCAACCGCATAGGTCACCGAATTCGCGTCTGAAGTGCACACGGCATAGGCGTCGGGCGCAACCTGCAACAGCACGAGTTGCTGTCCACCAGGGTCGGCTTGTATTCCGTCGAAGCGAATCGGACACGAACCGCTCTCGATGTCTGCGACCAGCAAGACGACCTCGGTGTCGAAGTCAACCTCGGGCAGCGGTTTTTCGGCAAACGCGCTCACATTGGCCAGCCGCATCGGTCTGCAACTGCTGGTTGGTGGTGGCCAGCTCGACTCTGGTTTCCATCACGATGCCACCCGGTGTCGGCGGCGTGCCCTCAAAAGGCGTTGGTTGCTCGCCGCGATTGCGCCCCGAGCCTTGTAGCGCGAGGAGCCGCCAACCGTCGCCCTCTTCGAGCTGGGGCCATCGAGTATCGCTCCCTCCGGATCAAGGCCTTCGACGCATATCGGTTCGTTGACATACGGTGCGAGGGCGGTGAGTCGGTCATTGGTCAGCACCCCGAGCGAGATCTGCACCAAACCCTGCTGGGTAGAAGCGCCGATCGCGAACGAGGTCACGCCTTCAGTCACCAGGTGGCGACCAATCTCGTCTTGGAGTCGGCGTAGCTCGGCCAAGTCCCAGTCAACGAGCACGGCAACCACCCCGTCCAGAGGAAATTGCTCCAGGATCTCCTGTTGACGCCGCTCAACGTCGCTATCGAACCCCACCGCTATCCACCCGTTGTGGTCGTGATCGATCCAGATCTCTTGGAACCCGGGCCGCGTCGCGGCCCACCTACGCACCGCCATGGCAACGAAGATCGCGAGCCGCCGAGTCATTGCCAAACGATAGTGACAATCACTTCGTCGTGCCGTCAGCCCTCGCCACCGTTCGGGGCGGATCGTCTGCCCGGCTGCAAGCAACACCACCTAGAAAGCGGAGTCAGTGTTCGCCGTTGCATCGCTGCACGCGGTCGGCTCCATATGGCTACCCCACGTGGGCGATAGTTTGACCGGTCAACATGTCACCTCCATCGCCGCCGCGAACACAGTGGCCCGCTCGACGCTGCCGCTGCCGAGTCACCCCAGGTCCGCCGTCGATCTGAACCGGGCCGACCGATGCGCCCCCGATGCCGACACCGTGTGATCCGGTGCTACACATGCGCATGTGTGGATCTCCCTTCATCGCTTCGGCGCCGTGTGCCTGGTCATTCTCGTTGCTGCTCAGGCGGTGATCGCAGGGCAGCACATCTTCGGTGACTGGGGCATAGGAGTTCACGCCGCGCTCGGCAATGCCGCCTTCACGGTCGCGGTCGCGGTCGCCGTCATCGCGTGGGTGAAACACGAGAGCGGACCGCTTCGCATCGTCGCCATCAGCATCGTGATACTGGTGAGCGCCCAGATCGGGCTGGGCTACTCGACCCGCGACTCCCAAGGAGCGGCAGCGCTCCACGTACCCCTCGGCGTCGCCGTCTTCGGCGCCGTTGTCTATCAACTCCTCGTCGCATGGCCCGCGCTGATCGGACGCGGGGCGACCGCAGCCGGCGAACGCCCAGCCGATGCCAGCTGACCACACGTCACAGCTACGGTCAGTAGTAGCGACGGCTACCCGCCTGTTCTGTCGTTCCCCGCTCCACCCTGGATTGGGTCGCCATCGACGCGGATTTCCGAGTCGGCATTCGTTGGCTTCCGGTTTCCGCCTGAGGTGATCTTGTTGGCAGTTCGCTCGGTATCCGCGTTCCGGTCTGCCGTACCGCGACGTTGAAGAACTCCTCGCCGAACAACAGCGCCCTCTGGGATCGCGTAGGTCCACTATGAGACGGTCGCGCTCAAGGAGCTTTGCGTTACGTTTATCTACGACAGTGTGTAGTAATTGTATGAACCATCAATACTGTCCACAGAGCAACCCACGTAAGGCATCTGCATTATGAAGAAGCTCCTGATCCTGACCGCGGCCGTCATCTCCATATCGTTGGCTGCCGTTCCCCTAGCTCTGGCTGCCAGGGGTGGCCCCGGCGGCTTTGAACATGCGGGCGTCATAGACGTAGACGGCGAGGCCTATTACTCAGCCGGAGCCCCAGACGGGCCGGGTGGAGCGACCGACATACCGGGCCACTACTGGCAACAAGCTGGGCCCAACCGGCTCGTCGGCAAACACTTCAACACCGGACCGTTCGGCGCGTCGTCTTGGTGGTCCTCGGACGCTCCAGACGGGGAGCTGCTGTATGTTGTTAACGGCATCATCGACACATGGAGTCCTGCAAAGGCCCAGACCTATGCGCGGCGCGGCTACCTGCATTACCACGAGCTGCTCTCGGTCGCCGATGGAACGCTTCATCCGACAAAGGTGATGTGGCTCAAACACACAGCGGTCGGCAGCTTCACCCTTGACGGCGGACCCCATCCAGAACTTTCGCACGAAGTCACACCGGGACTCGACACCGAGTTCATCCCGAACGGCATGACGCCTTATCCCACCGGCCACATGATGCCGTGACATCCGAACTGGGGGTCCAGCGAGGGGAGCGCCTGCGACTGCACTTTCAGGCGCCGGTTCTGGTCTGCAACGAGTGATCATCGCTGGCCCGGTCGGTCATACTGCGATTCCGGTTTCGTGCCCCGTGCTGAAGAGCTCGTTCTGTATCTGGTCTCCGAGGAGCAGGCCCGGAACAACTGACAGGTGAATGTGACAAGCACGGCGGCTACGAGACGTGTCGGATCCGAGCATTCCGCACCAAAGCGACGTGATGCACCGTATATGGAGAGCTTCTGGTCGCCGGAGCTGAGCGCGGCTCCAGCCACGACTGCGGCGAGGAGGCCGAGGACCCCAACTGTCCACGACTACGGTTCGGGCCGACCGGCGACGGTGTCCTGAGCCGTGCGCTCTGGTGTCGGCAGTGTTTGTTGGGTCAGTCAAGGAGCACCAGCCGCCAGACAATGGTCAAAGGCTGCGCCGCTAGTGGAGCGCCGCGAAAGCGGCGTTTAGATCTGCGACGGTGTGTGTTGCGCTGTAGGCACATGCGACGATCAGTGCGGCGATGATGGCTGTGACACCGCTGAGCTGGCGAGCCGGGGAGGGGTCTGCGAGCGGGCGCGCTCGGCGATAGCGACCCCGTCGCTACAAAGATGTAGCGCGGCTGGTCCAACTCGTTCCGAAGCCAAGCAATCTGGTGTGCCCAACTCCTCAGATGCCCAAAGCAGCGAACAGCCAAATGATGCTGGACCTGTCGAGATAATCGTAGCTCCATTGAGATA
>JBDNHG010000804.1:0-4506 GCA_041688925.1 Acidimicrobiales bacterium
ATGCTGCAACTCGGCTTGCCCGGACGTGACGCCGAACGCTCCATCTTGGCGGGCCGCGCCGGCATCGCACAGCTGAACCAGCTGCAACCCGTGGTCGCCCCGGGTGACCTGCCGACGGTGTTCGCTCATGTTGCCGCCATCCGGGCGTGCGACTCGATCATCGAATACGTGTTGTCGTTGATCGAAGCGACCCGCGAGCTAGACCCGTCGATCTGGCTGAGCGTGCGCGTCTCCCAGACATTGCTCGGTGTCGCTCGCGGCCAAGCGTTCATGAGCCGGCGCGACTATGTCGCCCCCGAGGACGTGCAGAAGTCGACACTTGCGGTGCTCGCCCATCGACTGCCCCGGTCGATCGAACACACCGCCGTGCGGTCTGTGCTCGAGCAGGTGCCGGTTCCGGTCGATGCTCACTGAGCGACCCGCCCCAGCCGATCCGGCGGTCAGCCGAGCACCGATCCAACTGAACCTCACCGCCGCGGGATGGGCGGTGCTTGCGTTGGCGGTCGCATCGGCATTCATCGCCGCGTCCAGTCGCATCGCCGTCGGCTTCCTCATCCCACTGGTCGCAGCGATCGTGATCGATGTACTCGTCAGCTGGCACTTCCTCAGCGAACGGACAGTGTCGATCACGCCGTCGCGCACCGTGGCGCACCTGCCCGATGGCATCCCGCTGCGGGTGAGCACCAACGGGGTCGGCCGCGCCCTGCGCGTCTCGATCACCTTCCGCGGCGGCATCGAGCAGACATTCGGTCTGGCAGGCGAACCCGTCACAACCCACCTGCCGTCGAGCCGTACCGGCGTCGTGAACTATCTGCGGTGCTCGGCGTCATGCACCGTGTTCGGGTTGGGCCTCGCCCGACGCTGGCAGACCCATTCGTTGTCGATGTTGCACTGGGCACCGGCGCCACGGCCAGTTCGGCTAACGACACCAACCGCCGTCGACGAAGTCGCCCGGCTGCGGGCCTATGTGCCCGGCGATCGCATGAGCCGGGTGTCATGGCCCATCACCGCCCGCACCGGCCAGATGTACGTGCGGGCCGCTGGCGACGGCTATGAAGAATTCGTTGTCGTGCTGAATCTTGGAACGCATCACCCCGGCACGGGCAACAGCGACGTGCCCGCGGTTCCGGCGCCTCCGACCATCATCGACGAATCGCAGCTTGCGATAACGCTCGAGTTAGGGGCGACACTGGTCGCCCAGCTGCTCGAAGACGGCCATCAGGTGCGGCTCGTGACCAGCGAACTCGACGATCAAGCCCACGATGATCTGCGTCGAATCGCCATGCTCAACCCTCGGCTTCCTGCCGTCTTGGCCGCGGGCACCACCATGGAGCTGCGAGTCGTCGATCGCTATGTCGTCGACGAAGACGACCTGACCCGTCGACTGGCCCGAGCCGAACCAACCAGCAATCTGACCTGGCCCTATGGCAGCTGGGTCGACGTGTCATCGGCCGGCATCAGGACCTTGCCGTGAAGCTGTCGGGCAGTCGCATCGCCTGGGGCGCCGGCATCTTCCTTGCGATGTTGCTGCTCGTCAACAACCTTCCCGACGACGCCCGCATGGTGGTGCTGCCGGCAATACTGATCGTGGCGTTCGTGTGGTCGGCCATGAAGGCCCCGCCGATCGCCATTGCCATCCTGCTCTATTACTCGATGATTTTGGGCGGCTGGCTGATCTTGCTGGCAGCGCCGACAGCCATGCTGCTGGCGCGTCGCTATCAACGACAACGGATGCATCTGCCGCCCAGCCCCGAGCACCTCCGCCGATCCTTGCTGTTCGCCACCGCAGCCCTGGTGGCAACGCTGCCCTTCATCGCAGCGTCGCTTGGGCCGTGGTCGAGTCGAACACAGCCATCAGCTTCCCGGTCGGCAAGCCCGTTGGTGCCCGAACAAGGCCAAGGCGGAAGCGAAAGCGCGTTCCAGCGGTTCGCCCGCTGGCTTGGCTTCGGCGACGATCCGGCCGCACCGCTCGGTCAGGGCGAGCCAGTGCAACCAGTGCCTCCGCCACGAGCGCAACCACCCGACGACCCGTTCAACTGGTGGATCGTCATCATCGTGCTCGCGGTCGTCGCGGTGTTGTTGCTGGCGTGGTGGCTCTGGAGACGCCGCACACCGCCCGTTGGCCCGGCGTTCGTCGCCGCGCCCGCCCGACCACTCGCCCGTCTCGAAGCCGTCGGCGCACAAATCGGACGCCCCCGAGCCCCGTTCGAGGGCGCAATCACCTATGGCCGAGAACTCGCACGACAGACCGGCGACGCCCGGCTGGCCGCCGTCGGCCCACTCGTGTCGAGCGAGGTGTATCAGAGCGCCTTTGCCAACCCTGGCGCCGTCGACGCCGACCTTGCCGGCATCGAAGCCGCTCCCCCACCACCGATGCCGACACCAACGCTCGGCGAACGGATCCGCGCACGGCTCGGCCGCCTGCACATCTCGGCAACGGGCGTCTTCGTTGCATTGCTCGTTGTCGCAGCCGTCGTAGTCATCGGCTGGGTACTGATTCCCCGCCTCGGCGACCTCGAATCAGATCGTTTCGAGTCAGGCTCGCAGCAATTGCAGATCGTCCCAGCGGCCACCCAACACATCGTCAACCACTGAGTCGGTGGCGCCGAGCCACTGCAACGCGTTGTCATACATGGTGCGTGCATCGATCGTGATCTGCAGGTCACCGTCGACCAGATCATCGAGGTCGGGTTCGCCAATGACGGTGCTTTCCGCGACTGCGGGGCCGAGCAGAAGCGAGAGTCCGCCCTGGCCATGATCGGTGCCCGATGAACCGTTCTCGGCTCCTCGGCGACCGAACTCGCTGACCACCATCGCCAGCGTGTTCTCGGCGCGTCCGGTCGATTCGAGTTCTCGGAAGAGACCCGAGAGGCCGTCGGCAACAAGCTGTAGCAGCGCCTGCTGTTTCGTGGGCTGCAACGAATGGGTGTCGAAGCCGTTGATCGTGATGTAGAGCACCTGGGCACCGACGTCACCCTGGATGATCGCCTGCGCTGCTTGGAACAATGCGCCGTCGCCATCGAGGTCGATCTCGTTGCTGTCGCTGAGTTCGATGCAGGCAACCAGCCCCTGCAATTCGTTCACCGCTTCGACCGCTTGAGGAATCGCCATCTGCGCCTGGCCGATCAGCCCGGCCGCGGCCGGCGCACCCATTGCGAGCACCGCAGCCGTGACATCGTCGTTGTCTTGCGGAGGCTTGAGGCGGAAACCATCGACCGACTGGATTGCGACCGGGCGACCTTCGGCCCCTTGCGCTGCAATCGTGCTCTGCCCCAAGGCGACCGCACGAAGCGCACTGTCGTCCTCGCTGAGCGACGCCTCGAGCCAGCGACCCAACCAGCCCGAACGTGCCGGCTCACCGGGTTGCGCTGTGCGCCATGCGTCTTGAGCAACGAAATGCGACCGACCCTGACCCTGCAAACCTGTGCCGTAGAGCGCCGTCATCTGGCCGCTGTCCCACAGGTCTTGCAGCGACGCCAGGCCCGGGTTCACGCCATAGTCCAGGCCGGCGAACGACAGCAGGTCATCGTCTGCAAGGCCGATGGTCGGGCGCAGATCGTGATAGCGGCCGGTCGCCGGCACCAGGGTGTTCAACGCGTCGTTGCCACCCTGCAAGTCAATGACGACCAGCGTGCGAGTGCTGTTGCTGCCGGCGCTGGGCTGTAGCACGGCGGCTGCGTTTGGAAGCCACAGACCGGCGACCAGGCTGCCGGCGGCGGCGCCCCCGGTCAGGCTCAGGAACGTGCGGCGATTCATTGGCGCCATCAGACGACCACCAGATCTGGCGAGGCGAGCGCCGCTGCAAGCCGATCGACACCTGGGCGCAGACCGGTGAGTGCGTCGCGGGTTGTCGTCTGGAATCCGTCGACGAGACCCAGACGTTCGGCCAGCTGGTCGAGGTCGGTGGTGAGCGCCTCGGCGTCGTCGCCCGAACGAGCCTGGCTTGTTCGCAGCGCCAGGTGCGACGCCAGGTTGAAGCGGGCGATGGTGGCCGACGTCGACAGATACGCGTCGGGCGGCGGGTACCCGCCGACGTTCGGAGGCAACAAGGGAACCTGCCCGCCGAGCCTGAAGAACTCACGCAGCTCGTTGAAGATAGGGGCCGCCGTGGGCAGCTTGCGGGCGCTGATGTACCAGGCGAGCGGTTCGAGCACAGCGGGCACGGCATGACCGTCGATGCCCAGTTCGAGCAGACCCCGCACGACGGGTTTGAGCTGCCAGTCGGCGGCGAAACTCTCGGCCAAATCGCCGACCAGGTCGGTGTCATGGCCGGGGCCGAGGATGGCCGTTGCCAGCTTGTCGACAACCCGCGGCGCTGTCGCCGGGTGTGACAGCACTGCATCGATCGTGGTGTCGAGATCATGTACCCCGTCGACGCCGAGCAGCGTCTGAGGGTCGTCGTCGTGGAACCGCGGCCGCGACTGCACCCTCGCATCAGAACGGCGAACACGCCAGCCTGTCAGTGCACGGGCAGCGGCCTTGACGTCGTCCTCAGAGAAGTTGCCG
>JBDNHG010000805.1:0-4631 GCA_041688925.1 Acidimicrobiales bacterium
ACCGGCTGTGGTGCGCCCTGGCCCACGACGTTGGCTCCCGACTTGCCGGTGAGCCCCGTTTCGATCAGCGCGTCACGGGCCACGTTGTTGATCGTTGTCGTGACGACCACCGCACTGACCGCGGGGGCGCTACGACCGTGTGCTGTCCAATCTACAACTGCCGTTTGGTGCCTTTCGACGATGCGACTGTTGGCGCACCCTACCTCGTGGCGACACGCACTGCGAAGCTCATAGGGCTGTCGCTGCTCGTTGTCGCCGAACTAGGCATAGCGGACCTGCGGGTGCCAGGATCAGGCGATGGACAACTTCAACGGGAAACTTGCAGTCATTACCGGCGGAGGCGACGGCATGGGCCGGGCGCTTGCCGAGCAGCTCACGGCCGAGGGATGCAACGTCGCTATCTGCGATATCTCCGAACGGACTCTTGCCGAGAGCAAGGCCAGCTGCCTGGCGGGTGCGCCCGCGGGGGTGAAGGTCTCGACGCACCTTTGCGATGTCGGCGTCGAAGAACAGATTGTGCGGTTCCGCGACGAGGTGCTCGCCGAGCACGAGACCGATCACATCCATCTGCTGTTCAACAACGCAGGTATCGGCGGTGGCGCCAGCATCATTACAAGCCCTCGCGAGACGTGGGATCGGACGTTTGAGGTGTGCTGGGGAGGTGTCTACTGGAGCGTGCGAGCGTTCATCGACGCACTCATCGCCGCGGACGAAGCCGTCATCGTCAATACGAGCAGCGTGAATGGTTTCTGGGCTTCGCTCGGGCCGGGGCTGGCACATACGTCGTACAGCGCCGCGAAGTTTGCGGTCAAGGGCTTCACCGAGGCGCTGATCACTGATCTGCGTCTTCATGCGCCCCATGTGACTGCTGCGGTCGTGATGCCCGGCCATATCGGCACCGGTATTGCCGGCAACAGTGTGTTGGCTCATGGTGTCGAACAAAGTGCCGCCTCGGTCGAACGGGCAGCGAAGTTCCGGAACTCGGCCCCGACAACTGCTGGCGAGGCTGCCACCGTGATCCTCGACGGCGTCCGTGCCGGCCAATGGAGGATCCTGATCGGCGACGACGCTCACGTGATCGATCTGGCCGTGCGACAGGCACCAGAAGAAGCCTATGACGTGGATTTCACCGACCGATTGGGCGAAAAGATGTTCGTCCTCCCGCGGAGCTGACCATGCCCCGCATGACCACCGAGTTCCGTGACCAGTTCCTGACCGAACCGCACGTCGGCGTGCTTGCGACATTGCGGCGCAATGGCCTGCCGTACACGGTTCCGGTCTGGTGGCTTTGGGATGATGAAGCGATATGGCTGACGGGCACGTATAGCCGAATCTGGTGCCAACAGTTGCTGGCTGATCCCCGAGCGTCAGTATGTATTGAGGCGTTAGGCGAGTCGGCCGGCCATGTCGGCATCGACGGCACGGTCGAGGCGTTCGAGTTGCCCGACTTCGACATCTGGCCGATCACGCGTCGCTTGGTCGATAAGTATGTGGGTTCGGTGCCGGGTGGTGACCCCGATGCCTTCTTCGCAAATATGCAGACCGAACCCCGGCTGCTGTTCCGATTGCAGCCCGAGGACCGCCCGAATGCGGTGCGAGCGATCGACATGCGGGTCTATCGCGGCAAACGAGCCGACCGAGACCACCAGACGGACTGACAGGGCCGTCCCATCGGATAGACCCGCGTGGCAGGCTAATGATTCTCAGGCTGGTCAACGTCTCAGCGTTACGAGGCACGAGCAAGCGCCAACCGGAGCAGTAGAGGCTCCGGGCGGCGCGTGAGCTAGAGGTGATCAGCGGCTACGGGCCTACTTGGCGACTTGACGATCGGATTCGCGAAGGATGTGATCGGCGTTGACATCGCCCTCGGCGCCCGGCACGGGGCCGCCCTCGGCGTTGGCGCGTGCCTTGGTCTCGATGCGTTTGCCAGTGGCAGCATCGACGTTCTTCCAGTAGTCGAAGGGTCGCTCGAGCACGTCGGATCGCACGCCGTCAAGGGCACCGACCACGGTGTCGACAAATCGGTCACGAGCCGCGTCGTCGAAGACCTCCCGCACCAGGATCCCTGCCTGAGCCCAGTCGTCGTCCGCGGGGTGAAGCTGGTAGGCAGACCTGACCATTTCGCCGTCGGATTCCCATCCGGCGTCCACGGGGCCGGTGGTGTCGGCGAAACTCCGTCCGAAGCTGTTCGGCGCGTAGACAGCTGCGTCGCCGCTGTGTTCATAGTTCATGGCACCATCCGCGACGTACGGGGAACCGGCGTCGTTGATCGGCCGGTTGACGGGCAGCTGATGGAAGTTGGTTCCGATGCGGGCCCGGGCGGCATCTGAGTATGCGATCGTGCGGGCGAGCAGCATCTTGTCGGGCGAGAAACCGATACCGGGAACAGTGCTGCCGGGCGAGAACGCTGCCTGTTCCAGTTGGGCGAAGTGGTTCTTGGGGTTCTCGTTGATGGTGTACTTGCCCACTGTCATGAGCGGGTAGTCCTCGTGCATCCAGACCTTGGTCAGGTCGAACGGGTTGTAGCGATAGTCATTGGCATCGTCATAGGGCATGATCTGCACCTTCATCGTCCACGACGGGTAGTCGCCGTTTTCGATTGCTTCGAACAGGTCACGGCGGTGGAAGTCAGAGTCGGCGCCAGCGATGCGGGTTGCTTCTTCGCCGGTGATGTTCTCGACGCCTTGATCGCTCTGGAAGTGATACTTCACCCAGTGCTTCTCGCCGGCTGCGTTGACCCACATGTAGGTGTGTGAGCTGTAGCCGTTCATGAACCTCCAGCTGCGAGGCAGGCCACGATCACCCATCAGATAGGCCACCTGGTGCGCCGATTCGGGGGTGTGCGTCCAGAAGTCCCACTGCATGGTGCCATCACGCAGACCCGAGTCTGGCAGGCGCTTTTGTGATCGGATGAAGTGCGGAAACTTCATTGGATCGCGAAGGAAGAAGACCGGCGTGTTATTGCCGACCATGTCGTAGTTGCCTTCGTCGGTATAGAACTTGATCGAGAAGCCGCGAACGTCTCGCCAGGTGTCAGGCGAACCCAGCTCACCGGCAACGGTCGAGAACCGTCCGAGTGTGCGGCACGTGGCGCCGGGCTGGAACACGGCTGCCTTGGTGTACTTCGAGACATCCCCGGTGACTTCGAACGTGCCGAAGGCGCCGGAACCTTTGGCATGTGGCTTGCGCTCGGGGATGTTCTCGCGATTGAAATGGGCAAGCGTGTCGACCAAATGGTGATCGTGCAGCAGGAGCGGGCCACTCGGCGAGACGCTCAGCGAGTTTCGGTCGCTTTCGGCGGGGGCACCGTGGACGGTTGGTGACCCAGTTGGCTCGGCACCGTCATAGATGAGTTCTTCGCTGTCTCGGGTCATGTCTCTGTACTCCTCTTGTCTGGGATGGCTTGTCTTGGATAGCTAGCGGTCGGCGTGCCTGCGACGCGTGTGCTGACTGCCCGGCACGTTCACGAGTCAAACCTTGATCCGCAATTAAATTTCTTGGTTTGTTTCTGCTGGCGGTGGGTAATACCTCAACGTCCCCCCAATGAAAGTTAGGAACCCATGTCAATTGACAAGGATGTAACCGAAAACGTCATCGAGATCCTCGAAGACGGCAAGGCCGGATTCGCCGATGCGGCCGAGAAGCTCAAGGATTCGAGCCGCCCCGACCTGGTCGCACGATTCGCTCAGTACGCAACGCAGCGGGCCCAGTTCTCACAGGAACTCGAGAGTATGGCGGCGACATACGGCGACGATGTTGACGAGTCTGGGTCGGCCCGGGCCGTTATGCATCGCGCCTGGATGGCAGTGAAGGACACCCTCAGCGGTTCAGACCCTGATGGCGTGCTCGATGCTGCTGAGCAGGGCGAAGACTACGCGATCAAGGCGTACGAAGACGCGCTGAAGCACGACATCTCGGCCAACCTGCGCACCGTGCTCGAGCGACAGTTCACCGCGGTCAAGACCGCACACGACGAGGTCAAGGCACTGCGCAACGCCGTGAGCTGACCTGACCTCAGGCTTCTCACCTGTGCTTGGCTGCCTTGCAGGTGTAGCGAATCATGGTGAGCTACTGCTCGTCAGCGTGACGCGATTGCTCCCCGATGGGGGACATCTCGTACGCTGGCGAGCAGATTCGCGTCCGAGAAGAAGAGGTCCTCATGAAACTGTGTACGGCAATGATGTTCGACGGCAATGCCGAACGAATGACACAAAAGATTCTTGACCTCGAATCCGCTGGCGTCGACATGGTGCTCATACCCGAGATCTACGGGTTCGATCAGGTCTCGGTGCTTGGTTACGTCGCAGCCAAGACCGAGCGCATCGAACTGATGTCGGGCATCGTCAACGTGTTCTCACGCTCCCCCGCCCTCATCGCCCAGAGCGCCGCAACCGTCGACGCTCTCTCAGGAGGGCGGTTCACCCTGGGCATTGGCACATCGGGTGCCCAAGTGATCGAGGGTTGGCACGGCGTCCCATTCAAGAAGCCGCTCGGACGCACCCGTGACGTTGTCGATATCTGCCGCAAGGTATGGACCGGCGACAAAGTCACCCACGAGGGCAAAGCTGTCACCTTGCCGCTGCCGGCGGACGAGGGCACCGGTCTTGGCAAGGCGCTCAAGTTCATGAACC
>JBDNHG010000806.1:0-4702 GCA_041688925.1 Acidimicrobiales bacterium
ATGACCGGCCGCCATGTAGAGCTTCGTGGGTGCAGCGGTCACGGTCGCGACCTCGCTCCGCACATCGTCGGAGTGTCGATGCCAGCCCTCGGGCAGCACGAACGTCTCGTCGACGGGGTCATAGGCGAACACTGCGTGAATCGATCCCTTGGTGGCTGCGGCCATGCGCTCGGCGAATCGCAACGCCGCCGAGTTCGCCGGGCTGCCGTCGACGCCGACGACGATGGTGCCTGCCTCAAGAGGTTCATAGTCGGGCCGCACAACCGCCACGGGGTTGTGTGTTTCATGAATGAGATGAAGCGCAGGACGGCCTGAACCGAGGCCACCCGGGCGATGTTTGTCTTGCGAACCAATTACCGCCAACGAACCCTCGTGGGCGCGCAGCTCGGCGGCAAGTGCCTCAAAGGGGTGCTCGCTCTTGACCACCACAGATTCGGCGGTGGGAAAGTCGATCTCGGCGAGCACCGACGCCACGACGCGCTTGCGGTCGCCGACCAGGTCCTCGTACCAATCGGGTGCCATCTCGGCATAACTCGGCTCGAAGATACTCACCACGCGCATGCCAGCATTGGTCAACTTCGCCATCTCGCCGGCCCACCGCAGTGCGCTCGTTGCGTGTTCATGCTCGCCAAATGCGACGACAATCGGGTTCATGGGAACTCCACTTCATTGGTTCAACTAGGGTGATTTTGTGATCCGGCCCGGGTGATTCGGTCTGGGGTGATTCGGTCTCGGGTCCTGAATCGAGGGTGCCTGTTCCTTGATCGGTGCTCCATGACACGATCACGTCGCTATCTCGACGCAGACACGCCCGTGAAGCCCGTGCGGGTTCGACGACACTGGGCAGGTTCGGGGCTGATCAACCCCATCCGAGTGTGGAGCATCGATATGGGTAACCGAGAAACGGCGCAACCAGCTCAGACGGCCTGTCCGAGCCATGTCGCTGACACGGCCTCGTGGCGCCCGTAGGTCGCCGGGCGGTACTTGCCGCACTCGCGTCGAACCTCGGTGTCGCGGCCACGAAGCTCGTCGGCTTTGTGATCACCGGCTCGGCATCGATGCTCGCCGAAACCGTCCACTCGATTGCCGACTCGGGAAATCAGGCCTTGCTGCTGCTCGGATCTAAACGAGCAGAGACATCACCGTCACACGAGCATCCGTTCGGTCGGGGCCGTGAACGGTATTTCTGGGCGTTCATTGTTGGCCTGGTGCTGTTCGGACTCGGTGGCGGGTTCTCGATGTACGAGGGTGTGCGCAAGCTCGCGGCAGGAACACATGAGCTCTCGACACCTGGGTTCGCACTTGCGCTGATCGCTGTGGCGGCAGCCATCGAGGGCTTCTCGTTCCGCACCGGGATCCAGGAAGCGAACAAGATCCGACCCGAGCGCCAAGGTTGGATGACCTTTCTTCGCACCACGCGGAACCCCGAGGTGACGGTGGTGCTGCTCGAGGACGGTGCGGCAATGGTCGGCCTGGGGCTCGCGTTCTGTGGCATCACCGCATCGTGGATGACCGGTGATCCGCGATGGGATGGCATTGCAAGTGTTGCGATTGGCGCAGTGCTCTGTCTCGTCGCTGCCTTTCTCACCATCGAGATGAAGAGTCTGCTGATCGGCGAAACGGTGCCCACGTTGGTGGCTCTTGATCTGAAACGGCAGCTGAACGCGATTGAGGGCATCGATCGAGTGCTCAATATGAGAACCGAGCACCTCGGACCAGATCAAGTGTTGGTGTGCGTCAAGGTCGCGCTGCGCGGACCCGCAGACCTCGAGCGAGTGATCGAGGTGATCGACGAGTGCGAGCGAGTTGTACACGCCGTTGTGCCGACGACTCTGACTTGTTATATCGAACCAGACGAGTTCGATGTCGGCCGTATAAACGACAACTGGACCTAGTGCGCCGCTGTGCGGGTGGCTGCCAACAGCGCTGGTGCCGGGTCAAAAAGACGTGATCATGTCCTTGGTCATGGCAGGGGCTGCGCCCATACTTGGCCTGGCGGAACCTGCATTACTGAACCCGCACTACTGAATACGGACAGCTGCTATGGGTGAACACGACGACCACGACGACGGCCAATTGGTTCGGGTGCTAATCGTTGACGACCACGAAGTGGTTGCGTTGGGTCTGGCAGCGCTGCTCGACGAAGAGCCGCGACTGAGCGTCGTGGGCACTGCTCATACGGTTGCCGACGCTCTGAGCTCGGTGCAAAAGGAACGACCCGATGTCGTCTTCATGGATTACAGGCTGCCCGACGGCACTGGTGTCGAGGCGACTGGACAGATCGTCGCCGGCGATGGCGCCCCAGGTGTTGTCATGGTCACCGCTGTGGCCGACAGAAGAGTGTTCGGCCAGGCGCTCGAAGCAGGATGTTGCGGGTTCGTGTCCAAGAATGCTGACCGCCGCGACCTGGTCGAGGCCGCGCTGTGCGGCGCTCGGCACGAGTCGTACTTCACCCGCGATGTGCTCAAACATCTGGTGCACTTGCAGCGTTTCGACTATGTCGAGGGAGGCGAACTGTCCGAGCGAGAGATCGAAGTGTTGCAGGCCTCTGCCGATGGGCGGTCGCCCGATGAGATTGCCGCCGAGATGTTCCTGAGCGCCCACACCGTCAAGAATCACATCCGCCACGCTATGGAGAAGCTCCACGCCCATACAAAACTGGAGGCTGTGATCACCGCGATCCGGCTGAGAATCGTCTCGATCGATGACTGACCGTTGCGACGCGACGAACTGCTTCGATCTTGTGCTCGCCGATGATGACGAACGCGTGGTCGATGCGCTGGCCGACTTGCTGGGCGACCATCCCGGCTTTCGTGTCGTCGGCATCGCCGCCGACGGTGATGTCGCTGCAACGCTGTGTGCCCAGACCCATGCCCAGCTCGCGGTCCTCGACGTGATGATGCCTTGTGGCGGTATCGATGGTTTGGTGGCGGTCACAACGGCTTCGCCAGAAACCGCAGTCGCCTTCTACACCGCCAAGAGTGATCGCCGGACGCGAGAGCGGCTCCTCGGGGCCGGAGCAGTAGCGGTATTTGCGAAAGGTGGGTCGATTGATTTGGCCACCGAGCTCTATGCTACCGCTGTCGAGTTTTGCGGATCCAAGCTCACCGGTGAAGCGTCGATCGATGTGGGCGCCGACGCTACGCAGCCGCCCGCCGAGCCCAACTAGCAGGGTGCGGCATGTGTTTTTCCGCACTCTGCAAGCGGCCTAGGTGGCTGGTCAGCAGGACGCGAGCGTCAGGGCACGACGACTTCGAGCAGCATGAGATCGGGCGAGCAGTCGCGCAAGCACCAGGTCGGGCCGGCCGGAAGCGCAACGCTGTCGCCGACGGTCAGCGGGGCGGCTGTTGGTGAACCATCGACAGCCAAGCCGGTAGAGCCTTCGAGAACGAACAGGAACCAGAACTCGCTGTCATGACGAGTGGGCGCTGTGTGCGACTTGCCGGAACTGCGCAGAATCCGAACCTTTGCAAGGCCGTCTGTCGCGGTTTCGATTGCGGTCGTCTGCGCCTCGAAGCCGGGGTGGACGGCCGCAGTCCACTCGACCTCGGCCGATTGGTGGCGAACAAAACGCTGCCCGCCGAAGTCGCGGTTGGTGGCAAGCGTGTTGGTCGGCAACTCGAGGTCATAGTCGAAGAATGTGTCGTGTTCGGCCGGGCAGCCGATCTCGACCACCTGCGCGCCTGCCGAACTCTCGAGCACGCGATGGCGAATGTGGGGTGGCTGCAGAACGCAATCACCTTGCTTGAGCCGAAACGGCTCGCCCTGGTCTTCGTAGACAACATCGACCCAACCGCGGTGACAGAAGATCATCTGGAACCGGATGGCGTGATGATGAACGAGGTCGGGTACGGGCCCGCCATCACACACCTCGATGTGTGAGGCGATGTACCGACCACCCAGGCGAGACGGAATGAGATCGCGGTAGCGCATGCCGGCCCGGCCGATGATCCAATTCGACTCGTCGCCAGCACGTGAGATCACGAGTTCGGGTTTCAGCTCGGGAACCACCACCCGGTCGGCTGCAGGATCGACGAACTCGATCTCGACGCCGTTTGGAGCAGTGGCCGCCGGCGCAGCGCCTGACTCGATGCGAAGGGTCGCTGCGCCCGGTGGCACAGACGGGTCGAGTCGCAGCGTGACGCCGTGTGCAGACACGATGGCCATTGTGGGGTTGTCGGCCGGGCTGATGCGGTCGAGACGGAAGCCGAGTTCGTCGACGAAATAGGCCAGCGTCTTGTCGAAGGGATGGCCGCTGACGGCGATGTCGGCCGATGCATTCGAATCGATCACGAGGTGCAACTCACTTTGTGGGGTGTCAACTGACCGAGGCACCGACCAGCGAACCAATCAGCCAGGTCAACCCGCAGGCAGCCGTGCCCAGCAGGACTTGGCGGGCCATGGTGCGGAACTTGGATTTGCCGGTGAAAAATGCCAGTGCAAAACCGACACCGGCGGCGGCGCTGAGCCCAAGAATGATCGACGCGAGAAGGGTGCGGGTTCCTTCGCTGAAGAGCCAGGGCATCAGGGGGATCAGCGCACCAATGGAGAAGGCGATGAAACTGCTGACTGCCGCGGCGACCGGTGCACCGGTAGCGCTGGGGTCAACACCGAGTTCCTCGCGGGCGTGTACCTCGAGGGCCACTTCGGGATCGGCATGCACGGCTTTGGCCATCTGCATTGCCTGGTCGTGGTCGATACC
>JBDNHG010000807.1:0-4897 GCA_041688925.1 Acidimicrobiales bacterium
CCATGGGCCGGCCCGCCTGGAGTCGGCGACATCGAGTTGGCTTTCCATAGGCGACATGAACTCGATGTCGGCGAACTGGCGTGCCGCCTCGAGATCCACAGCAAGCTGCTGCCCAGTCGTCTTGCAGTCAAGCAGGAGCGAACGGATCAGTCGGTAGTGCAACTGCAGCCAATTCTTGGCGCTCATCAGTATGGCGTGTGGTTGATGCTCCACGAGGGCGCTTGGTCGCAGAGCGCCTCTGGCTGAGCAGCGCTGGCTGAGCCGGATCGCCAAAGGTCGAGCCGCCGAAACCAGCGACGGGTCACTGGCCGGTGAGGTCACTCCCTTGAGTGCGTACTTCCTCCGACACCCTACGCACTGAACAGCGACGAACGCTTCCGCGGAAGCGGCGCTGTCTGGCGCCACGCGATCACGCGACGCATGGACCGTCGAGCGGGTACTTCCTCCGACGAGCGCGCCGCCAGCAAGATCACCTTAGGCGGGAACCCGCAGCCAGAGAACGCCGAACGATCAAACGCTAAGGCCACTGAACAAGCACGACGCATCCTCACAGACTCGCTGGCCACCGACCCGATCGACAAACGCAGCAGTGCCGGCCAACGACGTATCGACCGGGACGTCGACAGTCCGCACGATCAACGGGCCCAAACCCGAACCACCGCCCGCAAACAAACACCCAGACACGGCGCGAGGTGCCGTAAAGTGGGTGCCGACCAGACATGAGCAATGGAGCGGGCGATGCGGGCAAGGATTTGGGTGGCGACGGTACTGATACCGGTCCTAGCCTTTGCAGCGTGCAGCGGCAGCTCGGAGGCTGGCTTGGGCACAGATCTGAGCGCGAGTGATCCCCCAACGTCCGCCGCTGGCAGCGATACCGCCGCCGACCAAGGCGCTGACGCGGTGGCTGACGCAGGCACTGACGCTGACGAAGCAGAAAGTACAGCGCCCGCAGATAGCGCCGCCAGCGTCGGCGGCGCAGGGACCATCGTGCTCGGCGACGAAAACATTACGTTCGATTCGGCTCGGTGCTTCCTGCAAGAGCAAGATGCCGCTGCCGGCGGCGGAAAGATACTGTTTGTGGTCCAGGCGTATGGCGCCAACTCGGCCGGCGAAGAGCTCTACATCGACGTGTCGCGTTACGACCAGGACAGCCAGTTCAGTGGTGACAAGATCGAGCTCGTGGTTGGCGATCCTTACTCTGGGAACGCGTTGAGTTGGGAAGCAAACGATGTGGTTGGCACCGTCGCTCTCGACGGTTCAACTGCCAGCGCCGGCAGCCTCACGTTCAGGAACGGCGACGACGGCACCACACTTCCCGGGTCGTTCGAAGTGCACTGCTGATCAAGTCATCTCTGCCGGTTAGCAGCGATCGATACTGGCGACGGACGCCCAGGTCAACCCCGGCGTAGCCGCCCGCACGTCAACCTGCCGTCGCTCGTATCGCTCGACAGAGCGGCGATCGCACCGGGCGTCGATGCGAGTGTGTTGGTCGGTGTCGTCGACGCGTGATTCGGTGTCTCCCCACCAGCGGTCGGTGATCGAGTAGAAGTCTCGAACCCAGTCCACGATGTGATCCTATTTGTTCTGCCAGCGCAGGAAGCACCTGTTGAAGTAGTGACCCAACGGGTTCACCGCACCACAAACTCGACGCCGGCCCGAGGGGCCCGTGGCTACCGTCGCAACGTGCCGGACGATGCTTTTGCTGACCCACGGCTCGTTGCGTTGTACGACCCGAGCGAGGGTGAGCGACCCGACCTCGATCTCTACGAGCGCATCATTGGTGAGCTCGGGGTCGGATCGGTGCTCGATCTCGGTTGCGGCACAGGGACGCTCGCTTGTCGGCTCGCCGTTGCCGGAGTCACGGTCATCGGCGTCGATCCCGCCGAGGCCTCGCTTGCCATCGCACGCGCCAGAGCGAAGGCTGACCAGGTGAGTTGGCTGAGCTCTGATGCATCGCAGCTTCCCGATGTGTCGGTCGATGCCGCGGTGATGACGGGGAACGTGGCGCAGGTATTCTTGAGCGATGCGAGCTGGAACGATGCGTTGGCCAGCATGCACGAGGCGATCCGTCCCGGTGGTCACCTGGTTTTCGAAGTGCGCGATCCGGCAAACCGCGGTTGGGAACCTTGGACAAAAGCGCAATCGCACGGCGTCATCGACACCGATCACAGCGAGCGTGTCGAGACGTGGGTCGAGCTGGTCGAGGTGGCGTTGCCACTGGTCACGTTTCGTTGGACCTATCGATTCGAGCGAAACGGCGATGAGCTGCACTCGACGTCGACATTGCGGTTTCGCAGCCGCATCGAGATCGAACAGTCACTCGAAGTGGCCGGGTTCCGAGTCAGCGATGTGCGAGATGCTCCAGACCGGCCGAACAAGGAATTCGTGTTCATCGCACAACGTCTCATCGCCAGGGTCGAGATGACCAACCGGGGCGCATAACTGCCGAGCGAGATCAGCCGCACGAGGAAGCCGTTACTTCAATGCATCCTGGCCGAAACGCAGCAGGCAATGCCACAGATATTGGTGCTGTTGCAGGGGGCTGTCGGAAGCGTCGCCACCGGCGGTTGGGGGCGAGAATGCAATCTGGCGCGCCGATCGCCCAATCACCGCAGCGTCGAGCACGCCATCGTCGTCCGCCTTCCGGCGGCCGAGTTCGGCGACCGATTGGCCTCGGAACTCGGGTGGTATGGCTTCGGCTCGCAGTTCGGATCCGCATGACCAGCCGAGCGGGAACCCGTAGCGCTCTGAACACGCGAGCAAATGGTCGTGCACCTCGGTGCCTCGGAAACTGGGGTCGACAATGAGCGCGCTGACATCTCGATCGAGACTCAACCGACCGTGAATCTGTGCCTCGATGTAGCCGTCCAGGTCGCGGGCCGGCGTTTCGGTAACGCGCTCGCCCCGCAGGAAGGCGAAGACATCGTCGAGACCGAGTCCTCGATTCAGGCCCTGATCCGCAGCCGCTTGCTCGAGGAGCCCCGCAAGAATCGATAGCGGCGACGCAAGGGTGCCGACGTCGCGTGGGCCCACATGGCTGTCGCCCACACACAACGTCGCTCGGTCGAAACAATGATCTGCGAGCACGGCGAAACACGACCCGAATCGAGGTGATCCGCCAAGTGGGTCGCTCGTTACATCGAGAGCGCCGTAGACCGGCCGCAGTATGCGATCGTCGCGATAGGCATCGGGGAACAGCCGTGTCTCCCAGCCAGTCCGCTCACCGCCGGGAACAAAACGACCACCGTTCGACAGCCCGGTCTCGCTCTGGGGAACGTACTCGCCCCTGAGCAACAGCCCGTGGGCCACGGTGGTGCGGTCTGCCAGCAGTCGGTCAGGGTGGAAGTTCAGTGTCAGCCGACAATGGCTGCGAAGGCCATCGGCAGTTCCTGGAAATCACGCGGCTGTAGCCGGTCGCCGAGCGACATCTCGAGCCGTGTGGTGGCGTCGGTCCGCTGCGACTCGGCTCGCGCAGTGACGAAATCGACAGCGGCGACTGCAGCGTCAACCATGACGCGGTGCGACGAGCGAGCCGCCGGGTCGAACTAGGCGACTTCGATGAAGATGCACTCGCCGGGGCATTCTTCGGCCGAGTCAACCGTGGTTTCGTACGCACTCTCGGGAACCGTGGCAAGGCCGCTAGGGCCGCCAGGGTCGTGGATGGTGGCGCCGTCTTTCACGTACGCAAGCCCATCATCGAGCAGCGTGAAAACATCGGGGGCAATCTCGACACAGATGCCGTCACCGGTGCAGAGATCCTGGTCAATCCAGACCTTCATGAGTGGGGGCTCCTTCGAGAAATCTACGAGAATCGCTGGTGGATTGTTGCCACCGACGACGTCGATCGCGCAACCGCTGCGAATCATAGGCTCGCACCAGCGCCAAACTCGTGCGTGTCTGCAATATTCGGGATGTCTGTGGGGTTGGCCCCTTTCGGTGCCGGACACAGGTGTATGGTCACCCGTGAGCGAGGAGGTCGGTCATCGACGAGAACGAGGACACATCACCAGACGTTGTCATCCTCCAGGACGAAGTAGAGATCCTGCGACGGCGGCTACACGACGCACCGAAACGAGTGCGCACACTTGAGGAGCGACTCCTCGAGGTCAAAGGCCAGTTGGCGCGGGCCATGTCGCAGAATGAACGACTTGCCTCAACGCTGCGCGAGGCGCGCGACCGAATCGCTGCTTTGCGCGAAGAGGTCGAGAAGTTGTCGAGCCCGCCGTCCGGGTATGGCATGGTTCTTGGAACGAACGAAGATGGCACGATCGACGTGTTCACGGGCGGTCGCAAGATGCGAGTCGAACGCCATCCCGATCTCGAAGATGTCATCGACAAAGGCACCGAGGTTGTGCTGAACGAGTCGCTGAACGTCGTGATGGCACGAGGCGCCCAGAGCACCGGGTCGATCGTGTCGATCATCGAAGTGCTGGGTAACGATCGTTGTGTGGTCAGCGGCCGAGCCGACGAAGAACGAGTAGTCGCCATTGGCGATGGTCTCAAAGACGTGCCGCTGCGAGCCGGCGACGCGGTTCGTGTCGATGCCTCCTACGAGGTGGCGCTCGAAAAGCTGCCGCGACCCGAGGTCGAGCACCTCATGCTCGAAGACGTCCCCGACGTCTGTTACGAAGACATTGGCGGCCTTGGGCCACAAATCGAAGCCATTACCGACGCGGTCGAGCTGCCATTCCTGCACGCCGACCTGTTCCTTGAACACGAACTGCCGCCACCAAAGGGCATCTTGCTTTACGGTCCTCCGGGCTGCGGCAAGACAATGATCGCCAAGGCCGTCGCCAATTCGTTGGCGCAAAAGGTCAAGGCGAAACGTGCCGAAGAGGGAGACGATGCCGAGGAAGTACGCAGCTACTTCTTCAACATCAAGGGCCCCGAACTGCTC
>JBDNHG010000808.1:0-2115 GCA_041688925.1 Acidimicrobiales bacterium
CCGCCAAACGATCCGAAATCGCCGCCGCCGAAGTTAAATCGCATGCATTGCAGCTATTATGCAGGCATGCCCGCTATCACCGTGCGAAACGTCTCTCCAGCTACACGCGATGAACTCGCCGCTCGGGCAGCTGCACGAGGCAAGTCGCTTCAGGAGTATCTGCATGAAGCACTCGAGACAATGGCGGCAAAGCCAGATCTCGATCGACTGCTTGATGGGGTCAAGAGCCGCAAGGCCGCCACGGGATCCTCAATACCCACCGAGGTCATCCTGGCAGCCCGAGACGCCGATCGTCGATGACGCTGGTCGTTGACGCTTCGTTTGTTGTTGCCGCGCTCGTCGACACGTCGGCTACGGGCACATGGGCGGAACGGACGCTGCGCGGTCAACACCTCGTAGCGCCAGCGCTGTTGCCCTTCGAGGTCAGCAACGTGCTTCGCCGGTTGGGCAGCGCGGGGCATCTGTCCGCTGATGTTGCATCGTTGGCGCAAAACGACTTGGTTCTGCTCAGCATCGAACTGGTCGACTACGAGCCACTTGCCAGCCGTGTGTGGCAACTACGCGACAACCTCACGTCCTACGATGCAAGCTACGTCGCCCTGGCCGAACTGGTCGACGCTCCTCTCGCGACACCCGATGCCAAGATAGCGAACGCCACGACGACCAACTGCCAATTTCTCCTGCCTCCTGCCGCCGACTAGATGTGGTTGTGCCAGTCATCGGCCAGGTTCCGCCGGGCGCCGTCCGCCGTCTACTCGAAGCGCCGCAGATCGACCTGTCGGGTGAACATCTCGAGGATTATCGGGATCGTTCGTGCGACGATCTGGTTGGTTGGTATTTCGCCGAGTTCGCGGCTCGACCCGCGGGCGTTTCGAGGCAACATGAAAGGGGAGTCGGGTTGCTCGCATTGTGTCCTACTTTGTAGAACATGGCCGAAGGTCGTCGCCCTTCCGCCGAATACCTCGCTCTCGCCGCAGCCCGGCGAGATTGACCCAAGTGCCATACACACCCTCCCAGACCAGAAGGGCATCTTCAATGTCACAGGGCAGCGCGAGGCTTTGGTATGGATCACTTCACATCTTCAGAACCGCCCCATGCCGATATCCAACAGGCGGTTGCTGCCGACCTGTTCGCGCTCGCCAACCAGCAACCCGACTCGCCGCCTTCGATCGCCGAGATCATGAACAGCTCTGTCTTGTCGGCTGGAGCTGCGCGTGACTTGGTGGCGTGTGTTGGTTCCGTCGGGGCGCTCGAGTCACTCGAGCTCGAGCCTCACCCGGCCGAAGCGATTCAGCTCGACGGCCTCGACGCCGATGACGCCGAACTCGCCTGCCAATTGTTTGGCCTCATTGTCGAAGCAGATCTCATTCTCGACGCCGAGACCATCACGATCATTCAGCGGCTGCTCGTTCGACTCGCTGCTCATCCCGACAAGCCCCTACAGCGAAAAGCCCGTATCGAGCAGGTCGCCGCCGCGGTCGTATGGGTTGCGCTGAGCGCCAGCTCGATGGTCGGGCGCCATCGACGAGCCTTGCCGGCCTCATACATTTGGGGCGAGTTCGAGACGACTCCTGCCAGCAAGGTCGGCCGAGCGTTGGTCGTGGCGCTGAGCAGCTCCGACGACAAGCCCAGCACCAGCGCGGGAACCTCTGAGCCGCCAATGTTGACCGACCCCGCGCTGCTGCATTCTCGCTACCGCCGCTCGTTGGTCAGTCGAAGGCAGGAACTCGAGCAGTACATACGTGAGCGACACCACGACGGAATGAGCAGCCACCCCATTCAGGTTCGACCTGGCCAGGGCGTGCGGTTCGCGACACGCCCCACCACCATCCGTTGGGCGGTCCGAAGCTCTGATGAGAACGGCAGGGCCACGGTCATGGTTTCCACCGGTGATCTGCGCTCGATGAACCTGATGTCGATCAGCGTCCCCGATGCCCATCGGCTCATCGCAGCGCTCGAACACGCCTTGAACGAGCCGCTGGCCGCAGCCTCATGACCTGACAAGCGGACCGGTGCCCGGCCACGAGGCTGCTTGGTAGCCTCCAAGCCACCAGCGACGACGACAGCTACTGGCTTACGGTGGCCGCCTGACGCCCCCAGTCTCACCTCACCGCA
>JBDNHG010000809.1:0-5577 GCA_041688925.1 Acidimicrobiales bacterium
CAAGCCGTGAGCCCACGAGTGCTGCGGGGCCGGCCCTTTGATTAGTAGCGCGCCGAGGCGGCGTTAACCAACCAGGAAAAGATCGGATCGGTCGAGCGGGTCGTCAACATCTCGGGATGCCATTGCACGGCCACGATCGACAACGACTCGTGTTCGAGGCCTTCGACGCTGCCGTCATGCTCGGCGGTGATCCGAAAACCAGCACCCACCCGGTCGACTGTTTGATGGTGCAGCGAATTGACCTTGTGCTGCGGCCCATAAAGGGACCCGAGCACCGACTCGGGTTCGATCGTTACCTCGTGCAGCAGCGTCGCCGGGGGAAGACTGAAGCCCGCATGTTCGGGCACGTGTTGGTGCAGCGAGCCACCGGTGGCGATGTTGATGAGTTGCAGGCCCCGGCAGATGCCGAGCACAGGCAGTTCGCTGTGCGCCGCGGCCGCGAACAAGGCGAGCTCGAACTCGTCACGGACCGGCTCGGCGGCGTCGTCGTTCTCACCATTCACACCGCCGTAGTGCGATGCGTCGATATCGCCGCCTCCCGAAAGCAAGATGCCATCGAGCCGATCAACGAACAGCGCCGGGTCGACATCGAGCGGAAGATGCACGGGCAGGCCACCGGCCTCGAGCACGCCCCGGGCATAGTCGGCGTAGTACCAATCGCCCTCGAGATCACGGAGTATCTCGTAGGTGTGGACAAACGCGCGTGCGGACTTGCGACGACCCGTGAGGCCAATCAATGGCCGTTGGGATGCAGCTGACGAAGACGTCATGACGACAGCTCCTGAGGGAAGGCCACGCTGTCGAGAAACCAGTCGACGAAGGCGTGGCACTGGTTGATGTTGTGGTCCTCGTACTCGATGATGTCGGCAAGGATCTGGTCGCGTGAGTCCCCACTCGACTCGAGGTACTCGTCGTCGCACGCGCCGAGCCAGGCGGTGATATGCGTGACGTCTACCTCGGGGTGGAACTGGGTACCGACCGTCGTGTCGAGGCGAAACAGCTGCGTCGCGTTCTCGTTGACGGCCAGCACCTGTGCGTTGGTCGGCGCACTGAAGCAGTCGTGATGCCATTCTTTCCATGGGCCCGAACCAACAGGATTGTCGACACCAGGGGCCGCCTCGATCTCGAACCAACCAATCTCGGTCACCGGAGCGAGCTCAACAGACCCACCAAGTGCTTCGGCCAGAAGCTGGCCGCCGAAGCAAATGCCGAGCAGCGGGGTTCCCGCATCGTGCGCTCTGCGAAGCAGGTCGAGCTCGGCGTACACCCAGTTGTCGATTTCTGACTTGCGGGTGAGCGACCTGACCGAACCCATAGGCAGGATCAAATCGTACCCATCGACAGCGGGCCAGTCAGCGGCGTCGTTGGGCTGCTCATAGTCGGTCGTCACGACATGGGTGTCGACGTCGAACCCCCCGCTGGACGAGGCGCGTCTCTATCTGGCGGGCGGGACCGTCAGGTTCATGTGCGATGACCAACGCACTTTTCGGATGCTCGTACATCGTCTCTTCTTTTTCGTTAGGTACCGAACTATTTAGGCTAATGTCGGTGATCGTAGAGCATGACGAACGGTCTCGAAAGAGCCTTTCAACAATGTACGGAGGGGTTTATGAAGTTCAGCAAGGTGATTTCGTTATTGCTGTGCCTGGCGTTACTCGCCGCTGCCTGTGGCAGCGGCGACGCCGAGGACAGCAGCAGTAGCGCATCCGATACAACAGCCGATCAGGCCGACGACGGTGGCAACACGGGCGACAGTGGCTCATCCACCTCCGGCGAGTCGCTTGACATCGATGCGATCTTGAGCGCCGATCTCGACAATTGTGCCGACGCTCCATCAGGCAATCCCGTCAAGGTCGGCATGGCCATGGACTTCAGCGAGGTCGTCGGCTTCGTCGACATCCCTGGCTCGAGGATCGTTCCCTATGTTGCCGAGCTCACCAACTGTGCCGGAGGCTTCAACGGCCACCCGATCGAAGTCCAAGTTGCCGAAGTAGGCGACGACGCCGCGCTGGCAGCACAAGAACTGCTCGACTGGGGCGCACAATTCCTTATCGGTCCTCCATTCGCAGACTTCGCACTGCCGATTCTGCAGACGACCGGAGGCAAGGTCCCGATGTTCGTAGCGGCATCGACCGAACCAACGCTGGCCGATGCAGCCAACAACTCCTATCTCGTCACCTTCGATGACTATGGCCAAGCCGGCGCAGCAGCACAATGGGCGCTCGACCAAGGCATCACCCGTGCCATCTTGTTCACCGAGGGCGAGGGCATTCCATACACCGGTATCAACCCCGACGCATTCGGTGCGGCCTTCACGGCCGGCGGTGGCGAGGTCGTCAGCTCTCAGACCTATGTCTGGGGCGTCGACACCGACTTCTCGGCCCAGGTCAATGAGATCAAAGGCATCTCCCAGAACAACGAAGTCGTCTACTCGGCGATGCTCGCCAATCAGGTCGGGGCGCTTCGGGGCCAATTCGAAGGCCAGGACCTCGACGGGCTGACCTATATCGGTACCGACGCACTCGATGCCACGGGCATCCAGGTAACCGAGAACAACGAAGGCATCGCCCATACGCCACACACCAGCATCAGCCCGGGCGATCGCATCGACACCTTGCTCGCCGGTTACGAAGCGGCCAAGGGCGAAGCGCTCGAGAGCCGAGGCTTCATGGCGTTGTATGTTGACTCCATGTTCCTTGGTTTGCAGGCCATGCTCGACTGCAGCTGTGACGATCCCGAACAGATCGGCGCGGCCGTCCGAGAAATTTCGGGCTTCCAAGGCCTGTCTGGCGAGATCACCTATGTCGGAACCAACGGCATCCCCGCTAAAGACGTGCCGATCAACCGCATCGTCGACGGCGTAGACACCCTCGTCGCAACGATCGACGGCTGAAGAAGCAACCACGGTGAACACAACGGTTGCTAGGTGCGACAAACGTCGCCGAGGCCGACGGTAGGAGCCCATATCGCTGTGCTCGAAGTGTCGGGATTGACAACCAAATATGGCGCGATCTCGGCGCTTCGTGATGCCCATCTGACTGTTGGATCCGGCGAGGTTGTGGGCCTCATTGGCCCCAACGGTGCCGGCAAGACGACATTGCTCAATTCGATCGCTGGGTTGCTGACCCCCGCTGCTGGAACCATCACGTTCGACGGCGCAGATATCACCAACTCGCCGCCAGAGAAGCTGTTGCGGTCAGGTCTGGCACTCGTGCCCGAGCATCGGCGTATCTTCGTCGACCTGACGGTCGAAGAGAATCTCAAGATCGGTGGGGTGACCGTCGCGGCTGGCGAACGCTCTGCACTGCTCAACGAGATGGCCGACCAGTTCCCAGTATTACGCTCCAAATGGACAACACCGGCAGGGTTTCTGTCTGGAAGCGAAGCCCAACAACTCGCCATCGCTCGGGCGCTCATGTCGAAACCGACGTTGTTGATGATGGACGAACCATCACTTGGTTTGGTTGTTGATGATGGACGAACCATCACTTGGTTTGGCTCCGGTGCTTGTCGACGTTGTTTTCGAACTCATCGCCTCGCTGCGGGCACAAGGTCGCACGCTGCTGGTGGTCGAGCAGAACGCAGCTCGCATGCTCGAGGTCGCCGACCGCGCCTATGTGTTACGCAGTGGCGCGGTCGTAGCGCAGGGCACCGGTGCCGAGTTACGAGCACGCGACGATCTCTTCGACACGTTCATCGGAGGCTGAACCACCAATGACCGAGCTGCTCCAAAACCTCATCGACGGGCTCGGCCGCGGCAGCATCTATTCGCTGCTTGCGCTCGGTGTCGCCGTGATGTTCGGGGTGATGCACCTGCTCAACTTTGCGCACGGCGAGCTGATCACTGTCGCTGGTTACGCCTCGTATTGGACCCTGAACAATGGCTGGTCGTGGTGGCTCGTCGTCCCCGTCATCATCGTCTCAGCAGTGCTGACATCGCTGGTCATCGAACGGGTTGCGTTCAGCCGAGTTCGCGGTGGCTCTGACTTCACCCTGCTGCTCACCTCCTTTGGTGTGCACTTTGTGGTGTCTGCCCTATTCCTGCTGTATGTCTCCGCGTCGGTCAAGCAGTTCAACCGCCCCGGCTGGGTTTCCGACACCTACTCGGTGGGTGCGCTCAACATCGAGGTGTTCGACACGGTCGTCATCATCGTGACGCTGATCACCCTTGCCGGTACCACGTTGCTGTTGCAAAGAACAATGTTCGGCCTGTCGCTTCGAGCCGCGGCCGCAGACTTTGACACCGCTCGACTCATGGGCGTTCGCTCCGACTCGGTCATCCGAGGAGCATTCGCTCTGTCGGGCCTACTCGCCGGGATCGCCGGCGTCTTCTGGCTGATGCGAGCCGGCAGCACCAAGCCGAGCGCTGGCATCGACCCAATGCTCAAGGGTGTGCTCGCGGCACTGATCGGCGGACTCGGAAGCCTTCGAGGTGCCGTGATCGGAGGCTTCGCGCTCGGCCTCGCCGAAGTCTTGTTGCGATCATGGCTACCAAACTCGGTCGCGAGCCTGACCGAGGGCGTCGTCTTCTTGCTGATCGCGCTGCTGTTCATCTTCCGACCAGGCGGGCTTATCACCGTCGCTCACGCCGAGCGAGTGTGAGCTGATGCACAAGCTCTTTCCCGCACCGAACGCGATATTGCCTTCCCGCTACTGGGAGCAGCGGCGTTGTTCGCGCTGTTTGTGCTCGGCGGGCTGGCATATCAGTCGATTCTGGGCAGCGGGTCTGCAGAACGACTCGTCACCATCATGTTCATCGACGCGATCATCGTGATCGGTCTTCAGATCTATATCGGCAACACCGGTGTGCTGTCGTTCGGCCACATTGGTTTCGGTGCGATCGCGGGCTACGCGTTCGCAGTGTTCGCGATCTCTCCAACCGAGAAGGCCAAGCGCATCCCCAACGCGCCGTTTGGGCTCGACACCGTGCAGGTGAGCCCATGGATCGCCGTGATCATCGCAGTGGTAGTTGCCGTGATCGTTTCGATCTTCGTTGGCATCGGGCTGTCACGGTCGGGCGCACAATCAGGTGCCGTAGCCGCCACCGTCATCACGCTGGCGTTGTTGTTCGTGACCCACGAGGTAGCACGCAACTGGCCAAAACTCACCGGTGGCGATCGGGCCGGCCTGGCTTTTCGTATCGGCGGTTCTCTCGACAGCCGCGTTGGCATCTACCTCGGTTTGTTCGCAGCGCTGGTGATTGCCCGGCTGTTCGCACAGAGCCGAAGCGGCCGTCTGGCGGTAGCAGCCCGCGAAGACGATTTGGCCGCCAGGGCAATGGGCGTCAACCCAATCGTCCAACAGATGATTGCACTGGTCATATCGGTTGGTGTGGTCGCCATTGGGGCCAGCCTGCGGGTCTACGAAGACGGATCGATCCTTCCTGATGACTTCTTCTTCGACTACACATTGCTCACGCTTGTGATGCTGATCGTGGGTGGACGTAACAGCGTGACCGGGGCGCTCCTGGGCGTGGCGGTCATGACCATCGGCCGCGAACTTGCTCGCCGACTTGGCAGCAACGGCTTCGAATTCTTCGGCATCGGGCTCGACGATGCGCCCCTCGATTGGATCTTC
>JBDNHG010000810.1:0-3065 GCA_041688925.1 Acidimicrobiales bacterium
CGATCATCGACACGCTCGATCTGCACAGCATCCGGCAGGCAACCTTCAGCTCCGATGACTTGTTCGCGGCTGTTGGCGATGCCAACGTCAACCGTGTTGCGGCGATGATTGACGCCGGAATGGATCTGCCACAGACCGACGAGCGCCATCGCACCTTGGCGATGATTGCGTTCGGCAACATCAGCCAGCAACAGAGCCGCGTCGAGATCGTCGAGATGCTGATCGCCGCCGGCGCAGACGTGAACCAAACGCGGCACGGCACTCGGTCTTGCAACCTTCTACGGGGGCGAGCGCCGCTATCTCGAGTGTCTGGTCCGGCTCGGTGCCGATCTCGAGGTCTCTGACATGCGAGGTCATACGTCGGTATTCGGCACAATTAAGTCGCCTGAAAACCTTCGCTATTTCATCGACCTTGGCGCAGATCTACAGCACCGTGGCGCATCGGGTCTGACGCCCCTCGGGTATGCGCTGACCGAGTACCGCGACTGCTTCGACAACAAGCACGTGAGCGACCGACTGCCCGGGCTTCGAACATCGATCGACCTGCTGCTCGCCAACGGCTGCGCCCTTGGCAATTCGCCGGCACGCGCAGCGGTTCGCTCAGAGCTCCAGACCGAGCTTTCGTTCATCGCTGTCGATACCGAGCTTCTCGCCCACCTCGTTGCTCAGTCAGGATTTGACGACACGCCCGAGGCCGGCGACGGCAACGGGGTCTGGACCGCCGCACACGACGCCGCTGCGAACGGGTGCGCAGATTCCCTGGAAGTTTTGGCTTCGCACGGTGCCCTGAGCGATTTTGCCTTGACCCGCTCATCTCTCGAGCGCGCCACATTCGCGGGCAGCACGCCGGTTGACGTGGCCAGCGATGACCGCACGCGCCGCATGCTCATCAGCCACGGACTGCGAGCCGGAGTCCAGAGCTCGCACGATGTATGGATCACGGCCAGCGGCGATGACCCAGATCACCTAGTCATACTCATCGCCGACGCACACGGGGCAACGACTGACGAGGCTGCCGCTCTCGTCGCCAAGCTCCCGCCCGAAGCCGGCACCACGATTGCGTGGGACAGCGACCGCAACCTCATTCTCTATGACCCGCTGATGCTCTATGCGTGCGACACCCGAGGCAAGGCAGAACAGCTCGCCGAACGATGTCGCTCCCGTGGCGCAAGCGTCCTCGTACTGTGATCGTCACAGCTACCCAATGACCGATTCAAACAATACGGCGACCAACCCGTGGACCACTCACACCACCGCTGCTGTCTACGACAATGCGTGGATCGAGGTCACACATCGTGAGGTCACCACACCGACGGGCACGCCCGGCATCTATGGGCTCGTGCACTTCAACAACCAGGCGATCGCCGTCGTGCCGATCGACGACGAAGACCACACCTGGCTGGTCAGCCAATATCGCTATGCCATCGATCGGTACACCTGGGAGATTCCCGAGGGTGGCGGCCCCCTGCACGAGAGCCCGGTCGACGCTGCTCGCCGCGAGCTACTGGAAGAATGTGGACTGCACGCTGCCCACCTCGATCTCATCGCTGTCAGTGAGCTGAGCAACTCGGTGACCGACGAGCAAGCGCACATCTTCGTCGCTACTGGTCTCACCGCTGGCGAAGCCAACCCCGACGACACCGAACTGCTCGCATTGCGCCGGTTGCCCGTCGACGATGCAATCGACATGGCGCTGTCTGGCGAGATCACCGACGCTCTGTCACAGATCGCGTTGTTCCGCCTTGCGCTGCTGCGTCGCACCCCACCCAACTAGCGCCTGACCAGAACGTGGCCGTGCCGAGCGCGTAACGTGCAGAGATGTCCGAAGACCTTTGCACCTATGGCGTCGCTGGCGGCATCGCCACCCTGACGTTCAATCGACCCGACTCGATGAACGGCATGACCGGCAATATGGAGGTCGCCTACTTTGAGCGGCTGCGCCAGGCCGAAGCCGATCCTCAGGTCCGAGTCATCGTCGTCACCGGTGCCGGTCGCGCCTTTTGCGCTGGCGCCGATCTTGCCCACCATGCCGGGCCCGGCGACCATCCTCTGCCAAATGCCGAGATTCCTCGCACGACCCCGCTCGACATTCGCAAGCCAATGATCGCTGCGATCAACGGCGCCTGCGCTGGGGTCGGCCTAGCATACGCGCTGCAATGCGATCTGAGGTTCGCTGCAAAGCCAGCCAAGTTCACGACTGCCTTTGCCCGACGTGGTCTCATCGGCGAATACGGCATGGCCTGGCTATTGCACGCGATCGCAGGGCGCCAGGTTGCGTTGGATCTACTGTTGTCAGCGCGGATCGTGCAAGGCGACGAAGCCGCCGCACTCGGCATCCTGTCTGCAGCGTTCGAGCCAAATGAGTTGATGCCCCATGTCATGGCCTATGCCGCAGACCTTGCCGCCAATGTCTCGCCGGCTTCGATGGCCACCATCAAGCACCAGGTCAATTCCGAGCCTGCCTTGACCGCTCGCGACGCCACCAACAATGCCGAGGAGCTGATGCGCGAGTCGCTCGAAGGATCCGACGTTGGCGAAGGTGTCAGCAGCTTCCTCGAAAAACGTCAGGTCGCATTCCCACCACTGGGCGACGGCACCACGTTCGGCTGGATGAACTCATAGATATCGACGAGGCCACGGCGCTTTTCGCCGACGCCCGAGTCGCCAGGCTTGCCACCGTCACACCCGAAGCTCACGCGCATGTGGTGCCGTGCTGCTTTGCCATCCACGGCGACAAGATCGTGTCGGCGGTCGATGGCAAACCAAAGTCGACGCTTGCTCTGCGGCGACTCGACAATCTGGCCGTGCACCCGCAGGTCTCGCTCGTCGTCGATCAGTACGCCGACGACTGGTCGCAGCTGTGGTGGGTTCGGGTCGACGGAGCGGCGACCACCCTGGACTCAGGCGCCGACTACGAGTCAGCCCTCGACACGCTGGCTGCGAAATACCCGCAGTATCAACTCGACCGCCCCCAAGGCGCCGTCATCGTCATCGAGCCCACCACATGGCGATCCTGGTCTGCCAACGTCTGAATTGTCCTGGCGCCTGGCGCCTGGACAATTCGC
>JBDNHG010000811.1:0-5295 GCA_041688925.1 Acidimicrobiales bacterium
GCGACGGCGGCCGCGACCTCCCCACCAACCAACACGGCCGCACCCGCGACCAACGCAAGTTCGACGCCGCCTACGAACTCATCTGTGGCGAAACCACCACCCCTAACGGCCAAACCGCACCAGCTGCAACCGTCCCAGCGAACGCAAGCGGTGCCGAGACCCGCACATCAAAGCGTTACACGCCCGCCAAATCGCGACCTCAGATTGTGATCGGCCTGGCAGTCGACAAGATGCTCGGCCCCGACCCCGCAGCCGTCGCTATCCAGCACGGCCTTGGTCTCATTCCCGACTCGGTGCTCGCCAACTACGCCGTCAACGCCGACATCATCGCCGCACTCTTTGACCGCAACGGTGAACCGCTCTGGCTCGCCCGGCTCGATCGCTACGCCAACTCAACCCAGATGATCGCGTTGATCCTGCGCGACAAACACTGCGTGCTGTGCGGCGCCGACCACACAAGATGCCAGGCTCATCACACCATGCCCTGGAACGCACCCGCCAAGGGCCGCACCGACCTCGACAATCTCGTCCTGCTCTGCGGCCCCTGCCACACCCGACTCCACGCCAGCAGCCACACCATCTACCAAAACCAGCGCGGCCACTGGCAGACGCGACCCGCCACCCCCGACGAAACCCCACCCCCACGGCCCGACACCAGCCGCAACACCCCCAGACGCGAATAGACCAGGCGGCTCGATGCGGCGCGTCCCCAACGCGCAGAACACGCCCGTTCGAATCACACGCCCATGCCGCCATACCGCCCGTGCCGCCCGCCCCGGCACGGCCCCTGGGTTAGACGCCTGCACACAGACGGCACCCCACGGTGCCGCTATTGTCGCGTACTCAGCGATCGTGCGGAACAAGCAACCGACGGGCGGTGGTCCACGGCTCTTGTCAGCCTTCAGGCCCTCTGACTGCCCGAATCACGCGGGCTGATCTCTTGAGAGATCGCACGTAATTTCTCGATGCGCACGTCGTCACCGCCGAGATACAGCGCGAGCACACCAATCACCGATGCAGCGTCGAGCGTTCCGGCCCGCGCCATGGCCCGAAGATCGGTCCAGTCCTTGTCTCGATCGAAGAACGCCTTGAACACTGCAATGTCTCGGCAGGCAAGAAACGGCACCCGTGCGCTGTTGAACTCTTCAACTCGAGATCGGCGACCAACGTCAGCATGGAAGGGTGTCGTGTTGAGGAACAGGTCGAGCGGCGTCTTGTGCCACCACAGTCGAGTCTGACCGTCGCGCTCCAGTTGTCTGCGGTTCTCCTTGGTCACCTCGACGTCGTCGGGCAGTGCGGCAAGAACCTGGTCGACGGCGTCAGGGTCGAGGAAGACGTTCAGATCGATGTCGATGGTTCCTCGTGCCTGTTCGGTGCACCATGCCAGCGCAAGTGCACCACCAAAGGCGTGGGGTATGGACGCATCGCCAAGCGCGTCGTGGAGTTCGACCACCTTGTCGATGATTGATGTCATACCGGGCGCGGGGTCCTCGGAAATGGTGGGTACGCCAACTCAGGATCATGGCGCGCCGGGAACTGCTCTGCCAGTTCGAGTACCTGTCGAAGCTCTTCACCCCGCGGCAGCATGTAGTTGCCCCCGCCCCGCTTGCGCAGAGCCAGGTGGACATCGATCGCATACCCGGCTGCGTCGATAACGCGTAGGAGCGTGCGAGTAGTTGGCAGTTTCGCCGCCGACTCGTACGCAGCGAGGGCAGAGTGCGACGTCTCGGCGCGTTCAGCCAGGGCTCGCAACGTCAGGCCGGCACCCGTCCGAGCTTCGCTCAGTATTGCTGCTACATCCATAGCCTTATGGTATCTAAATAGATACCATACGACAAAATGGTAGCGCAGTCAGGGCTTCACGGGTCACGAGTGCGACCCCGTGAACCACTCCATGATGTTGGACGTGACCCTGGAGACAAGCTGATCGTCACGCAGGCCGAAGACCCAGTCGGTCGAACCAATGGTCACGACCTCTCCCCCGTCGGCACCCTGAGGTCGACACACGATCATGACCGCGTTGCCGTGGCGGACCTTGGCCAGGTTCTCGGGGCTGGTGTCGCCGTAGTAGCGCTCGGCCAAGAACTCGAGGTCTCCCTGGTCGTTGAGCGCCGAAATCGACTTCGGGTATTCGCCGAGCCCCAGATTGCTCGACAGTGCTAGCGCCACGATCTGATGGTCGAGTGGCATGCCCTCGACTGGCCGCACGACCGGCAGCTGGTATTCGTCGAGCGTGATTGGACAGCCCAGCGTCTCGTAGCCAACAACACCATGATCGCCGCCCAACAAGTCGCCGTAGCGAAGCCCGGTGCCTTCGAGCAGCCAGTGGTCGTTGCGAAAGACCGTGAATCCGCCGGTGCCTCTTGGCGTCGCCTGCCCGAAACGGTGATAGAGGCCGAACACGCTGCCCGCTCCCAACGTGGTCCATTCGGGACGCCCGACGAGCGGGTCGCACCACAGGCCTGACATTTCGGTGCTCGCACCGGCGGCCACCACGGGGTCGGCCGAGTGCCCGGCGTATTTGTGGCCGATCATGTGGTCGAGGCCGGGTTCGCCTTGGCCGTCGACGAGCCGTACCTGCCAGAACATGGTGTTTCCCGACAACGACACATAGTTGCCGCCAGCTGCGATGTGATCATCGACCTGATCTCGCGCTGCCTTGGTCCAATACTCGTCGTGTCCGACACCCAAAACCACGTCATAGCCCTGGAGCACATCGGGCTCGGCGTCGAAGTCAGACGAAACCGCGTAGTCAAACTCATAGCCAGCACGCTCGGCCCATTCGACGAAACGGCGTTCATGGGTGAACCAGCCGGACGAACCAATCGCCGGCGAATAGCCGTGTGCGAGCAGGAACGCCACAAAGATGTCACCGTCGGCATCGGGCTCTTCGCCGAACCGCACCGGCCGTGCCTTGCGATCGTCGCGCTCGACTTCGGGGCGATCGAGCATGCCCCGTGCCCATGGCCGCCGGAACGACACCTGATGCCCGCCGGTGTACAGGCTGGCGCCACCCCACGTGTTGTACGAATTCCACGTATTCGTGCCGAGCACCAGCAGCGCGTTGCGGCGGCTCTCGGGCCGGGCCCTGACGACGAAGCCAGCATGGGTTTCACCCCGTCCGTCAGCTGCGCCCTCAACCTGCAACGTCACAAGATAGAAACCGCTATCCCAGTCATCGCCAATGTCGACCTCGAACGAGACCGGCCAACGACACCCATGCGAATCGGCGTCAGCCGGAGCCTCGTGAAACCCGCCGGGAACGTCGGTTGCCGAGTGCACCAGCGTCCGCTTGGCGCCCCACCGCTCGACGGTGACAGCGAAACTGCGATGGCGAGTCGATACATGAACGCCCATGGCCGAACCCGGCGCACCACTCAACGCCGAGCAATAGGCCTCGATCTCGTCATAAAACGTGACACCGTCATCCATCTAGGGAGTCTCGCATGCCACCGCGAGCGTCGCCGACTCATGATGATTCGACCCGAGGCTAGGTGGTTGGCGCTGCGACCTCGACCATCACGTCGCGACCTGCCGCGGTGCCCAGTAGTGCGCAACGATTGTTCGCCGTAAACGCCTCGACCGTCGCATCCGCACCGGCTGCAACCTGACCCAGCACCCGCAAACGATCTGACCATATTTCGACAGACACCGATTCGACCACCGAGCTTCGTGTGCGATCAAGCGCAATTGCAATGCGCAATATGCCGGCCAACCATCGAACTCGATCGCGATCTGTGCGCGACAAGCTCACAAAGTACGGATGCGACTTCTTCGGCCCGCTGCGCCGGTGATAGCGGGCGACCTGGGCAATGATGTCAATCTCTCGCTCGGTGTACCCAGTAAGCCGATCGCTATTGCGAATGATGTAGTCGCTGTGTTGATGATGCGCTGCGTGCGAGACGAACAAACCAACGTTGTGCAACAGCCCCGCGGCTTCGAGCAGCTCGCGATCGGCCAGCGGCAGGTCATGCAGCTCGGCCAGCTGGTCGAATAGCCCCAGCGCCAATTCGGTGGCATGTAACACGTGCGGCTGATCTTCTTCGAATGCCTCGACCATGCGCATCAACGAATCGCGTCGCAGATCGGACAGACGCATCCTGCCGGTTTCAATGCCGAGCGTGCGGTCGAGCAGCACGCCTTCGCGCAGCGCGTAGGGGCTAGTCACCATGCGCTCGATCTCGAACGCTCGGAAGATCTCATCGAGCAAGATTGCGCCGCCCACGATCACGTCGGCTCGCTTATCGGCCAGACCCGACACTTTCTTCAACCGCGAATCGGCCGTCGGCCACTTGGTGAGTTCGTCGAGCAGATCATCGAGACCGCCGCTAGTAATCACCGTGTCGAGACCCGCGCCGACAGCTTCGCCATGGGTACGCAGCCTGATCATGTCGCCTATGGCTTCGACCGTGCCCGACGAACCAATCGCAATCTGATAGCCGAGTCGCTTCAGGTCGGTGACCGCCGGCACGAGAAACGCTCGGACGTATACCCGGCAGGCAGCCAACGAATCATCGTCGATCTTGCCGCCCGGGAAGAAGCGGTTCGTGAGCCGAAGATGCCCGATGCGCAAGCTGCGAGCACCAAGGCTCTTGCCCGACTTGCCAACCAGAAACTCGGTGCTGCCTCCGCCGATGTCGATCATGATCAGCTGCTGGTCAAAAACTGGCAGCGCCTGCAGGATGCCGAGGTGAATGAGTCGGGCTTCCTCCGGACCAGAAATCACATCGACGTCGACACCAACCGCTGCCGCCAGCCGAACGAACTCGCCGCCATTGGTCGCCTCGCGCACCGCGCTTGTGGCGACGGCATAAATGGTCGCATCGAAGCTGTCGGCGATGGCCTTGAATCGCCGAAGTGCATGCACGCCCCGTTCGATGGCGTCGTCGGTCAATAGCCGGATGTCGCCGGGACCGTCGCCGAGCCGAACCGTTTCCTTTTCGGTGGTCAGCACGGTGAACTCGCCATCTTCGCCGACCTCGGCCACCAGCAGATGTATCGAGTTGGTACCGATATCAATGGCAGCGTGATTGGCCGGCGCCGTCGAGTTCATGTCGAGCGAGCCAAGAGCCGTTTTCGCAACTGGTTCAGCACCGTGATGGTCGTGTACTCGCGGGTGCGGCGACGGTCGAACGGCCATTCAACCATCGTCACTTCGACCACGCCGTCGACGCAAGTGGCCATGAAGACCGTGCCCGCCTTGTAGCCTCCGGCCTCGCCCGGGCCCGCTACGCCGGTTACGGCGACCGAACAATCGGCGCCCAACACTCGAACGGCACCGGTGGCCATCGCAGC
>JBDNHG010000812.1:0-5857 GCA_041688925.1 Acidimicrobiales bacterium
CGACCGCTGATGCCCTATCCCAGATGAGGGCTGCCCGCATTCTTCGCGTGCAGCCCGAGCACTTTTCCCTGCGCAGCCACCAACTCCTCGAGCAGCTCTACCCGGCTATTGGCCTTGACCAGTTTCGCTTCCGAAACAGCCAACTGGGTCGCCAGCCTCGCCTCGGCCGGTGACACTTTCACCGCCTTGGGTTGCTTTGTCGCCATCGCGATCTCCTTACTCCAACGCGAAACGTTCTGCTGATAAGTGCCCCAACAACGCAGGACCATGCCCCGCTCCGTTGGCGACGCCGCGGACTCATACTCCGCAACAATCCGGGCCTTTTCTGCCTTGGTGAACCGGCGCCTACGCACTGGTTCCACAAACGATGATTCTCTCGCAACACTGTCAGTCATCTCGCTCCTTTCAAGAGCAATCAGACCGGCAACCCCAATATTGTCACACTACGGTCACGCTCCATACGCAGGCGGGCGTTCTCGCGCCGCAGCTCAACCAGCTCGGCCTTGTCCTCAGTCGTCAACCCTTCGCGTTCACCCCGATCGACCCGGGCTTGACGCACCCAGTTACCCAGATTCCCATCGCCAATATCGAGCGTCCGGGCCGCATCGGCAAGCGTGCGACCCTCATCCAAAACCAACGCAACAGCGTCCGCCTTGTACTCCTTCGTAAACGTACGCCGAGGCCTTGAACCCGACTTCTTCTTTTCCATCACTGACATGATTACCTCTCAATCGATGTGACCGGTCAACAGGGGGAGGCTCAGTCGCTCGGGCTCGCAAGATCGCTCGGGACTGCGCCAAGCGCAACCCGTAGAAGGAGACAACGATGGCGAACTACTCCCGATAGGAAGACATCAAGAAGACCAAAGGCAAGCCCTCCACTGAAACGCGAGCGGCGATCACCCAGGACCTCGATCTCGGCCAACTCCTCTACGACATGCGCACCGAAGCCGGGTTGAGCCAGCGCGAACTCGGGGACTCGGTGGTCGTGGACGATGGCGCACAGATGGCGCAGGACAACCGTAAACAGGTGGGAACAACCGGGAACAACAGCCACGGCCGGGCCTGCGTTTCCCTTGGTAGATCAACGCAAACCCCTTGATTCCGGGGTTGCCGAGGTCTAGCTCGTCGGGCTCATAACCCGAAGGTCGTAGGTTCAAATCCCATCCCCGCCACCAACTTAAGACCAGGTCAGAGGCGGTGCCACTCCGGTGGCACCGCCTCTCTCATTCTCCCGCACCAGCGAGGCACCAGTGCGAGAAACAGTCAAAACGGCGTTCGCTGGTGCGCCGCTGGTTTTTCGAGCGATCGCTCAGCTGCTGTTCACCGTCGCGACTCGCTACGTGATGACGACTAGACTGTCGGCGGATTATTCCAAATCCGTTGGACCAGCGAGCACGGCGGGCCGAGACGGTGCGGCCCAGCCACGCACTTACAGTCGTGGTGTCGACTACGACGACGCGGTGATGTCAACTGTCAGTTTCTTCGGGGCCAGACTCGTCGAGTTCCGAGCTGTTCCGGTTGCTGGACTGCTTCGTTGCTGTCAGGAAGTCGCCGTCGCTGACCCGCCGTCAGGAATGCTGGTGCCGCACCCCTGTCAGCCACCCATCTTGGCCATCATGTGGTCGAGCACTGCGGTGTGTTCGACCTGTGGGCTGAAGAGGATGACCTCGGCGTCCTCGGTGACCCGAACACTGTGGCCGGGAGGCCAGTAGAAGATGTCATTGCCTGAGCAGGTCTCTTGGTCGCCGCTGGTGTAGTCGATGATGAGCTCGCCGGCGATGACGTAGCCCCAGTGCGGCGCATGGCAGGTGTCGCCGGCGAGGCCTTGGAGCAGCGGGGCGATGTCGGTGCCTGCACCGAGCGAAAAGTACTCGCCGCTGATCTTTCCGAAGCCGGTGGCGTCACCGAAGTTGGGAAGTTGGCGGGCGGTTGCGCCGGGAACGGCGAATTTGACGGGGATCGATTCCTTGGATGTATGCATGTAGCTCTTGTCCTTCTGCGATTGTGATCGCGATAGTTGATGGTTTGGTGCTGCGGGTGAAGAGGTCAGACGGACCGGCCGCTGAACGCAACGAGTTGTTCGAGTGGTCCCGCCCCTGCCGGAGCCGCGGTGGCGACAGCGAACGTGTCGCCATCGCGCATGTCGTCGCTGAGCGCCTCATGAGCAAAGCCGGCGACATTCGCGACGACTTCCGCCGATGGGTCATAGGGACGACCCACTGCAGTCGAGAGATCCCAGCCATGGATCAGCCCGTCGAAGGCTACGAATCGAGCGAACACCGAACCGGGCACTCGCCCGAACGGGGCGTCGATCATGCGCTCCATCGCACCGGGGGCGCTCACCGAGTCGAGCAGTTGCGTCATTTTCGTGCGGAACTCCGCTGCCGGTACCTGACCAAGCGGGGTCGACTGATGCGGCTCCTCCACGGACTCCTCGCCGAGGAAGGCCGGGACGAAGGCCGAGGCACCGCCCATCATGTGGTCGAGGACTCCTTGCACGGTGAAATCGGCACAGGGTGTGGGGTTGTCGAGCTGTTCGGCGTCGAGCTGGTCGACGATCTCGATGACCATGGGGATGATGACGGCGAGCTGATCTGATGGGTTCATTGGCGGACCTTTCATCGTTGGTGTCGAGGGCGGGAACCCTGTGTGCCAGGTCGCCCAACTAGTTGGCGTGACAATCCCTGTCACAATGGGACAATGAGCCACCGCACATGGAACCTTCGCTGCGAAAACGCGCGGTGTCAGGTTTCGACGAGATGACCCAACCCGTCGAGTCGAGGGTTGCCGAACTCGAGCAACAAGCCGAGTCGGCCTACGCCGCCGGCGACCCCGAGGGGTCGGTGTCGGCATGGGAGGAGCTCTACGCGTTCCACGTTGCTCGGGGCGAAGACCTTCCAGCGGCCCGCGCTGCCGCCATGGTTGCCATGTATCTCATGATCGACACAGGCCTGATGGCGCCGATCCGTGCCTGGGTCCGGCGCGCGGTGCGGCTGATCGCCGGCGTCGAGGAAACTCCCGTTCATGCGATCGTCGCGATGGTGTGCACGTACGAGCGTCTCTGGTGCGGCGACATGACGACCGCTGGCGCCAACGCCATCCAGGCGGTCGATCTCGGCGAGCGCCTCGGGGTCGCCCCTGCGGTGTTGGTCGGTCGTACTGCCATCGCCCGGCTTCGGATCTTCGACGGCGACATCCCCGAGGGAGTCGAGATGCTCGATGACATCGCCCTCACTCTGCTGTCGGGCGAGGTCGACCCAATGACATCGGGCATGGTCTACTGCGAGGTCATCTGCGCGGTCCAAGGCCTTGCGTTGTACGACCGTGCAGCCGAATGGACGCACGCAATGGAACACTGGCGGGAACGCGCTGGTTTCGGCGGATTCAGCGGGAGGTGCCGAGTCCACAGCGCCGAGATGCTACGACTGACCGGTCCCTGTGATCGAGCCGAGGAAGTGGCGCTCGAGGCTTGCGAAGAACTGCGACCATGGATGCGGCGTGAGTTCGGTTGGCCGCTCACCGAGCTGGGCAATATTCGTCTGCGCAAAGGCGACCTACCAGGTGCCGAGGAGGCATTCCTCGCCGCCCACGGGAACTCGTGGATGCCCCAACCCGGGCTCGCTCTGCTCCGCCTCGCCCAGGGCGACCCCGCTACTGCCGCGGCCATGGTCGACGATGCGATCACTCACCCTTTCAACGTTCCATCGAAGGAACGCCCGCCCCACGGAGGGCTGCGACGAGCGCCGCTCCTCGATGCCCAGGTCGAGATCGCGGTGAGCATCGGCGATCTCGCAATCGCGCGCGCTGCGGCCGATGAACTGAGCGAGATTGCTGACACCTTCACCAGCGTGGCCCTGCACGCAAGCGCCGAGTTGGCCCAGGGCCGAGTTGCCCTGGCCGAAGGCGACCCGCACCGCGCCGCGGCGCGGTGCGAGAAGGCGGTCGCAGCGTGGATTGGCGTCGGAGCGCCCTTCGAAGCGGCAGTCGCCCAACTGGTGCTCGCCGTCGCACATCACCAAGCCGGAAACAACGAACTAGCGCTGACCGAGCGGCGGGCCGCACAACAAACGTTCGAGATCTACGGCGCAGTGCTGTGGGCCGAACGAGCAGCTCACTCCGCCGAGGATATGGCCAGTCCAGGAACACCGACGCCGCAACCCACCGCGCCAACATCTGGTGACGAAGCGAATCTCTTCCGCTGCAACGCCACCACTCGAACGATCAGGTTCGGCGGCGTCACGGTGGTCGCAGGCGACCTCAAGGGCATGCGCTACCTCGAACGGCTACTCGCCGAGCCGAACCGGGAGTTCCATGTCCTCGACCTCGTCGCCGTCGAGCGTGGATCGCTGCCAACCATGCCCGCCAAATCTGCCCGAGATCTCGCTGGCGACAACCTCACGACCACTGATGGAGGAAACGCCGGCCTCCATCTCGATGACCAGGCACGCGATGCCTACCGGCGACGCCTGGCCGACATCGATGACGACATCGATGACGCAACACGTGCCAACGATCTCGCCCGCATCGAACTGGCCGAGCACGACCGGGAGTACCTCGTCAACGAACTGTCTCGAGCGATCGGGCTCGGTGGCCGATCTCGTCAAGCGGGGGCGACGTCGGAGAGAGCTCGTATGAGCGTGGCCCGCACAATTCGCTACGCGATGGCGCGTATCGACGAACACCATCCGAGCCTCGGGCAGCACCTTCGACATGCGATCAGCACCGGTTCCTACTGTGAGTACCGTCCCGACCCACGTGTCCCGATCTGCTGGACCGTGTAACGCCGGACACCGGTTGACCCGCACAGCACACCCTGTCAGTTGTTCGGAGCGACGATGCCCATCGCCCGATACGACGCTGCGGTCAACGTGTCGCCCGTGCGCCGGTCGAACAGCTCGGTCAGCGCGTATTGGAACAGTGGTAGCGAACCGGGTTGGTTCCCCACGTCAGCGATGAGCTGGCCGAGCAGTGCTGGCTCGAACGCGATGCCCTGCTCCTCGGCGGGGCGGAGCGCCGCCGATTCGAGCTCTTCGGCGGTCAGTGGCGTCACGTTTACGATGCCCGCACCGAGTCGGGCGCCGAACTCGGGATGGGTCACGTCAACCGAATGTTCGAACATCCGCCGATACACCGAACTGAGATCGCCGAAGTCGTTGCTCGGCACCATGTACCAGACCAGCTGCGGGTAGCCCGTAAGCCAGGCTTCAGGGAACACGACAAGTTCGATGCCCTCGGCGGCGGCCTGCTCAATCACCTCAACTCCCTTTGCCAGCCCGCCTGGAAGGTCGTAGGAGACCGAAGGAACCTGGACTGCCGCGACTGAAACCACGAAGTGACCTACCTCTTGTTCGAGGGAAAGAGCAATGGCGACGTTACATCAGGACCTGATTCCAGGCAACACACAGGCAACATTGCAACCGTAAACAAGGGGGAGCAGCGGGGAAGTGGCGGGTCTAAGAAAGCGCCGCCAGAGCAGGGCAAACGGCCGAAACTCCTGACTACGCACCGGTTCTTGAGAACAGTCTCTTCATGCTCATAACCCGAAGGTCGCGGATCGGCGCTCCGCAGGCGAAGCGCTGCGTCTCGCGGGCTGGGCCAAACTGGGTGGCATGAGGTTCATCAAGGATTTCGATCGGTGGCCTGAGCCCGCTGAGCTGACAGCTCTGTCGAACGCGGTCGATGCGATCGATGACTTTATTCTGGGGGAGCTGGCCGACCGGTACATGACTGAGCTGGTACCAGGTGAGGGGCAGTTCTGCAGGGTCTGCCCAGACTTTGGTTGATGCTCGTTGTTAGAAATGTCAGGCCGCCCGGCGGGCGGGTTGGTGGATTGTTTCGAACTCTATTGGTGTGAG
>JBDNHG010000813.1:0-3888 GCA_041688925.1 Acidimicrobiales bacterium
CACCTTTGACGTCGAAGGCAAGACGGCCGCCGACGTGCAGGCTGCGCTGGCGGCCAAGAAGATCAATGTTTCGGCAGTTGGCGTGCATCTGGCGCAGCTCGAACTCGGGCCGCGATCGATCGATGCCGTCGTGCGGGCGGGCGTGCACTATTTCAACACCGAAGAAGAAGTAGCCCGCTTCTGCGAGGCCGTCGCAGATCACTGAACCAGCGCAGCGAATTGGGAGATACGATCACCCGCCGTGGAGCGCTTTGGTTTTGTCGGACTTCCCAATGCCGGGAAGTCATCGTTGTACAACGCCCTCGCCGGCGGTGGCGCTCTTGCGGCGCCGTATGCCTTCGCGACCGTTGAACCAAACGTAGGCATCGCCAAGGTCCCCGACGACCGACTCGACCAGCTGGCCAGCATGAGCGTGTCGCTCAAGGCCGTTCCGGCGAGCGTGCAGTTCACCGATATAGGTGGGCTCGTCGAGGGAGCCAGCCAAGGCGAAGGCCTGGGCAACAAGTTCCTCCAGGGCATTCGCGAATCTGACGGCATCGTGTTCGTGCTCCGCGCCTTTGACTCCGGCGTTCCGGGCCTGACCGATCCGCTCGAACACCTCGGCATCCTCGAGATCGAATTGGCGCTCGCCGACCTCGACAGTGCCGAACGTCAGCTCGATAAGCGTCGCCGCCAGGCCAAAGGCGACAAGTCGGCCAAGGGCGACGTCGAGTTGCTCGACCAAGCCGTGGCGCTGCTCAGCGAGGGCAAACCGCTGTATCGCAGCGGCATGACCAAAGACCAGCTTGCAGGCCTCAAGCCGTTCTTCCTGCTGACGAACAAGCCAGTGATGGCGGTCGTCAATGTCGGCGAAGACGATCTCGACGAGATCCCCGCGATCAGCGAGCGGGTATCGGCCGAACTCGACGGCGCCGAAGTACTCGGCATGTGTATTCAGCTCGAAGCCGAAGCGGCGCTGATGGATCTCGACGAGCGCAACGAACTGCTCGAAGGGCTGGGTCTGGGCGAAGGCGCACTGCCTCGATTCGCCCGCGCCGCCTATCATCTGCTGGGGCTGCGCACCTATTTCACGACCGGCGAAAAAGAGTCACGAGCGTGGACATTTCCTGCCGGGGCAAGGGCGCCACAGTGCGCTGGAGTCATCCACACCGACTTCGAACGCGGCTTCATTCGAGCCGAAACAATCCAATGGGATCTGCTTGTTCAACACGGCGGTTGGTCCAAGGCTCGGGTGGCTGGCGATGTCCGTTCCGAAGGCAAAGACTATGAGGTCGCCGATGGTGACACGATGGACTTCCGGTTCAACGTCTAACGACCACCATCTGGACGTGTTGTGTGACAGGCTCTACCCATGAGTTGGCTCGTGGCACAAGACCACGTACTGGCCACACTAGAGATTGCTGATACATGGCAGAGTCGCCTCAAAGGGGTGCTCGGCCGTGAGAGCTTCGACGGCGCCTTGTTGATCAAGCCAGCGTTTAGTGTGCACACGATCGGAGTTCCACGCGTGCTCGACGTCGCCTACTGCGACGCCGAGTTGCAGGTGATCGACATTGTCACGATGGCGCCGAATCGGGTGGGCAAACCCCGATGGCGATCGCGGCAGGTGATCGAGGCGCCAAAGGGCAGCTTCGAACGTTGGGGGATCTCGCCCGGCGACCAGCTCGAAGTGCGTTTGTGAGCTCGCTCATCCAGTCGGTCGCCCGGCTGCATGTGGTCGGCACGCCGATCGGCAACCTCGGCGACTTCTCGCGCCGTGCGCAAGAGACGCTCGCCTCGGTTGGGCTGATCGCGTGCGAAGACACCCGCCGCACCGGGCTGTTGTTGTCGAAGCACGGCATCGTCAATCCGGGCATGGTTGTCATGAACGAACACAGCGAGCAGCGTGCCGCCGAACGGGTTGTCGAGGCGTTGCAGGACGGCCAATCGGTTGCCGTTGTCTCCGATGCAGGCATGCCGGTCATAAGCGACCCAGGAGCGGTAGCGGTGGCGGCAGCGGTGGCCTCGGGCTTCGAGGTTGTCGTGGTTCCCGGGCCGTCTGCGGTCTCGTCTGCGATAGCGCTCGCCGGCTTCGGTGCGCGACGCTATGTGTTCGAAGGGTTCCTTCCCCGCAAGGGTGCCGAACGCCGTCGCCAACTCGACGAGTTGACGACCGAGCGGCGCATGATCGTCTTGTACGAAGCGCCGCATCGCATCGAACGCACACTTGGTGACCTGGCTGAGGTACTCGATCCGTCACGTCGGTGCATCGTTGCCCGAGAACTCACCAAGCTGCACGAGACCGTGTGGCGGGGCACGTTGGGCGACGCCGCAGCTGCTCACACCGAACCCCGGGGCGAGTACGTTGTCGTGGTCGACGAAGGCGAACCCGAACCCGAAGCGACCGACGACGTGCTGACCAAGGCAATCGAGGCGGCCATCGCGTCGGGCCTGAGCAAGAAGGACGCTGCGGGCTCGGTTGCCCGCTCGTTCAACGTGGGCCGAAACCGGGTCTATGAACTCGTCACCCGCACCTGACCTCACCGAAGTCCTTGAAGTCACCGAAGTCACTGTTGGTGAGCCATGAACGCGGTGCGTTCTTGCGAGTAGGCCGCTCGGATCAATCTCGGTAACGCCCCAGCGGCAGGTCGTTACCGTAAACCGAGTGTGAAGAAGTTTTCGAGCATCGTGCGCGTTGTCATTGCCGCGCTGGCAGTGGTGATCCTGGCTTCGGCCTGCGCAGCGACACCGAACGTCACCACGACACGTGCGTTGACACCGGCCGAAATAGCGGTCGCCGACGAAGCCGCACGTGCCTTCGAGGCGACGCCCACCTATCTGGCTCGAGTAGGCGGCCGCGTCGAGCAGGTCGAATCGATGCGGTTCGAGGTATTCACCGCGATCGAATCGTCGTTCATCGACACGGGCAGCCGAACGGCGCCGATCATGATCGGTGAACAATCGGGAGCCTCGAGCCGAGTGCAAATCGATATGGCGTCCTTGATGGGGCCGATGCTGGCGCTCAGCGGCATCAGCCAAAGCTCGTTGACCATGACGATGATCACCGACCAGAACGCGTTGTACATCAATGCGCCGATCCTGTCGGAGCTGGCAAACCTCGAAGGTCTGGGCACAGAACCCGAGTTCGCGTGGGTGCGAGAACTCGCCGCCGGCGGGGGACGCGTTGATGTCGACGTGCTGGGCGGCTCGGACGTATTGTCCGAGATGGGCATGAACGGTGGCGCCGGAGCCACCGAAATGCTGGCCTTGCTCGAATCGGTCGGCGATGTCCTCGATGGCGGCACCGGAGAGGTCCGCGGCGTCCCCGTGCAAATCGCTCATGCGCAGGTTTCGGTCGCCGACATCCTTGCGCACTCCGGTCAGAACCTTGATGACATGGGGCTCAGCGGATCGCAGGCCGATGTGCTGCGTGATGTCTCGGCGAACGTTGCAGTACACATCGACGAAGACGGCATGGCCCGCCGACTCGAGTACACGCTCGACTTCGGCTCGCTGATCTCTCAGGACGCCAACGCCCCCGCTTTCGATCTGTCGATGTGGCAGCGGGTCGACTTCTATGACTATGGCACCGAGATCGCGGTTCCGACCGTGTGGACCGACGTCACCAATGACCTCGAAGATCTCCTCAACGAAATCGGGTAGTCCGCCTTTTTCGCTGGGGCGAAAAACGCTGTTTTGGAGTTGTCACGTCGGTGGTCCCGGACCGCTTCGCTGCCTCCTTCGACCCCCACTAGTCCGCCTTTTTCGCTGGGGCGAAAAACGCTGTTTTGGAGTTGTCACGTCGGTGGTCCCGGACCGCTTCGCTGCCTCCTTCGACCCCCACTAGTCCGCCTTCGGTCGGCGGAAAGGCCAGCGGACTGGTTGTCGCTGCTCGAAGAATTCGTAGGG
>JBDNHG010000814.1:0-6309 GCA_041688925.1 Acidimicrobiales bacterium
CACTGATCACGTCTCGGTTGCATGTGCAACGGGCCGAGCAAGCGCGTGCGACCGCCGAGGAAGATGCCGAATATGCCCGTTCGGTCGCTGGCGAAAGCATGCAGATCGCCGCTGATCTAACGGCTGCGAACGCAAACCTGGCAACGATGCAGAAGGAACTGACGACTGCTGTCGAGGCTCGCAAGGCTGCGGTCGACGCTCGCACGGCAGCCATTGCGCAGGCCGAGCAGGTCGAGCAAGACGCGGTCACCCGTATCCGGGCCGCCGAACGATCGGTAGCCGAGACCCAAAAGGCGGCAGACAAAAGCGCTGCTGAGGCCGCCAAGGCGATCGCCGTTGCAGCCAGTTCGCAGGCGGCCGAGGCCGCTGCCAAGAAGCAGGTCGCCGACGCAGAACTGGCTACGTCCCAAGCCGCCGAAGCATCGAAGGCTGCTGAACAGGCTGTCGCCGACCAGGTGAAAACTGCTGCCGATCAGGTCAAGGCCGCCAAGAAGACGGCTGCCGATCAAGTCAAGGCTGCCGGACAGGCCCAGAGCGATGCCGAGAAGACGGCTGCTGATCAGGTCAAGGCTGCCGAACGTGCGCTGCGTGGCGCAGAGAAGGCTGCGTTGGCCAACGAACGTGCCGCCGAACGTGCTGTCGAGCGAGCCACGCAGCTCGCCGAGACCGAGGCCGCAGCCCAGGAGACCGCCCGCGAGGCACAACGTCGCACCCGTGCGGCCGAACGTGCCGCATCGGCAGCAGACAAGCGTGTGCAGTCGCTGAGCGCCGAAGCAGCGTTGCCAGCCTCAAGTTCTACCGAGAGTGTTGCCAACAAAGCGTCGGCGAAGAAGGCCAAAACCAAAAAGGCCACTGCCAAAAAGTCGGCAAAGAAGGCCACGGCCGAGAAGGCCGCCAAGAAATCCACGGGCAAGAAATCCAGTGCCAAGAAGGCCACGGCTAGCCGTGCGACTCGCCTCAAGGCAGCGGCACAGCCCGATGACCTCAAACTCATAAGTGGTGTCGGCCCCAAGCTCGAACAGATGCTGAATGCGCAGGGTGTCTACACGTTCGAGCAGATAGCCGGCTTCACCAAGGCTGAGATCGAGCGGGTTGACGCTGCGCTCGACACGTTCCGCGGTCGCATCGAACGCGACGGCTGGAAGGCACAAGCCCGCCGTCTGGCTCGCGAACGCAATCAACAGAACAACAGCTGACGTCACAACTGTGCAGGGCTCGAATCGAGCCTGTCATACCCCGGCGCGATACTGAACTGGTGGTGGAGTCACAGTCAGTCCTATTCGGAGAAGCAGCCCGTTCCTTGGCCAATCGCGCCAGGTCGCTCGGGTTGACGACTCCCGTATTCAAATCGCCGCCCCGCATTGTCGGGGTAACGCGCACGATCCGGCAGCGCCCCGACGGCCAGGCGGTGGTATCGGTGGCCTTCCGGGGTCGACCGTGGAACGCTGTGCTTGCCGACATGATCGAGGGCGTCCTACGCGTCAACGAAATCGCCGGTTCATCAGCCTCGCGAACCCGAGACGATCTGTGGGAGACGTTCAGCGAACCGAACGAGGCCGCGGCATAGGACCCGTGGGTTAGACGAATCGGTCTGTCGAAGACCCTCGCCGGGCGCCTACTATCTACACGTTCTCGCCCGGGTGGCGGAATTGGCAGACGCAGGGGGCTTAAACCCCCCTAGATCGAAAGATCTGTGCGGGTTCAAATCCCGCCCCGGGCACCCATACGCTGGTGTTATCCGCTCTCAAGTTACTTGAGCCAGCAAGTAAACAGGCCCAATGTTCACAGGATGTGCACAGAACGGTCTAGAGTTCACTCATGGCACGCGGATCAGTCTTCAAGCGAAGTGGCGCCTGGGCGTTCAAGGTCGACACCGGATTTCATCCGGAGAGCGGCAAGCGGCGTCAGTCACTGAAGCAAGGATTCCGGACGAGGCGAGAGGCCGAGAACGCTCTTGCCGAGGCTCAGAAGACTGTGATCGACGGAACTGTCGTCGCAACGTCGAACATGCATCTCGACGAGTTCCTCGACCAGTGGCTTGTCGGCCAGAAGGCGCGGCTTCGTCCGTCGAGTCATCACTCCTACGTCATGGCTGGCAAGCGACTGAAGCGAGGGCTGGGTCGCTACAAGCTGCAGTCGCTCACCCCGCTCCAGATCGAGAAGTTCTACGCCGAACTGCTCGACCACGGTCAACGCAACGGGAAGAGTCTCTCGCCGAAGACGGTCAAGAACACCCACGTCGTGCTTCGCAAGGCACTCGCCGACGCGGAGCGTCTCGGACTCGTTCCACGCAACGCAGCCGCAGCTGCTCGGGGGCCGACCGTGACGAGGCCACAAATGGCCACGTGGTCGTCGGATCAGCTCAAGACATTCTCGGTTGTTGCCCAGGAGTCGCGGATGCGGAACGCATTCATCATTCTGACGACGACAGGGATGCGCCGAGGCGAGGCACTCGGGCTGCGATGGAGCGACGTTGACTTCGACTCGTCGCAACTCGCCATTGTTCAGACCGTGTCGACGGTGGACAGCAAGGTGGTGGTCGGACAGCCCAAGACGGCCGGGAGTCGTCGCACTATCTACGTCCACGATGCGACGACCAGGGCGTTGCGACAGCAGCGTCAGCTTCAGGCCGAGGAACGTCTCGCTGCCGGCCCGGCGTGGGACACCGACAACGACCTCGTGTTCCGCAACCTCACGGGCGGCCCGGTCAACCCTGACTGGTTCTCGCGTCACTTCGACAAGCTGGTCGCGAAGGCCGACGTTCCGCGCATCCGGTTGCACGATCTGCGGCACACCAACGCCACGCTCTCGCTGAAAGCAGGCGTCCACCCGAAGGTCGTGTCCGAGCGCCTCGGGCACTCGTCGATCGCCATCACCCTCGATCTGTACTCGCACGTTACGCCGGGCATCTCCCGTGAGGCAGCAGCGACCGTCGAGTCGATGATGTACGACTGACGATGCAGGCCTCCGAGATGGCCGAGGTACGTTCCGAGAGATCGTCGATTGCCTCGGTCGGCACGACATCCGTCCGCCAAACTGCAGCGCGGTAGCTCGCCAGTGCGCACGCCGTCGTCCGTGAGATGTCCAGCACTTGAGCGGCTTGGGTGACGGCGATGGTTCGATTCCGTCGTTTCGGGTTCGATGCCTTCAGTGACGGCCACGATTCGCTTCCTTGGCGGCGGTATCACGACGAAGGTTGTCGAGACCCCTCATGCGTTGTTCCGGACTTCGAAAGTTGTGGCCCGAAGGGCTATTTCGCTCGGGTCGTGTGGCTTGGCCGGACTACGCTTCATGGCGTGGTCGGGACATCATTGCTTGCAGCGCGAGCTCGCCCGTCGTGAAATTTCTCTACGAGGATCTCTCACCCGAGCAGTTCGAGGACGTCGTCATCGCTGTTTGCGAGAAGATCCTCGGGATGGGCGTTCAGGGCTTTGCTACAGGCCCTGACGGCGGGCGAGACGGCCGGTTCGAAGGGACTGCAGATGCCCACCCGAGCAATAACGGGCCTTGGGTTGGGAAGACCGTCATTCAAGCCAAGCACACCAACGGCTTGAACAAGGGCTTTGGTGATTCTGACTTCTTCAGTCAGGGCTCAATCTCGACGGTGATGCACGACGAGGTGCCGAGGATTCGAAAATTGCGTGAGGCGGGAGAACTCGATCATTACATCCTGTTCTCGAACCGACGGCTTACGGCTGGTGTTGAGGAAAAGCTGCGCCACCATATTTCCACGGAATGTGACGTACCTAGTGGTTCGCTGTACATCGTCGGCACAGAACGACTTGAGCGATACTTCAAGTCCTATCCCGGTGCGGCAGATGGTGTTGATCTTCGACCCGCGTCCACGCCGCTGATCATCCAGCCAGACGACCTGGCCGAGGTCGTCGAGGCAATTGCGGATGTCTGGGACGCATCGGGGGGATTTACTGCGCCCGAGGACCGAATTTCGTACGAGCTCAAGAACCAGCTGAACGACGTTGATCCCGAGTATGCGACGGCGTGGCGTAAGCGATACCTCAAGCACACGAGGCAAATTCAGGAATTCCTCGCCGACACGAAGAACGCGCACATTCGCAGTCGCTACGAGAACACAGCCGAAGAGATCCAGATGAAGGTCTTCGCGGAGAGCCCAGCAGAGGGTTTCGCAAAGCTCATCGAGTACGTGATCGATCTTCTGTTCAATCGAGATCCCGTCCTACGTGCACACAAGCCACTCACCAGAGCAGTCGTGTTTTTCATGTACTGGTCCTGCGACATTGGGAAGAAGTCGGATGCTGAGGCCGGCTAAGCACTCCCATCCTGACCAGAGTGTCATCTACCTTTCGTCGGTGATAGCTCGACACCTTCGACGGCGTCGTGTCGAGAGCTACCAGGATCTCTTTGAACTGGCGCGTCGCTCGGTCAGCGGCGCGGATGACCTTTTCGCCCCGGCACTCAGTCTGCTGTTCGCACTGGGGTTGGTCGAATATCGCCAGAAGGCTGATTCCTTCGAGTATGTAGGGGTCGGAACGTGAAGCTGTCGAGGATCTACGCATCGCGCCCTGACTTGTTTGTCGATATAGACTTCCAGGACGGACTGAACGCGGTCGTTGCTGAGATTCGCTTGCCGCAGAACAAAGACCGCTACACCCACAACCTCGGGAAGACAACTCTCGCTCTGTTGCTCGACTATTGCCTTCTCAAGAAGAAAACGTCGGACTTTTTTTGTTTCGCCACGAAGATCGGTTCGCGGGATTTACGTTCTTCCTTGAGGTCGAAGACTCCGCTGGGCGCTTCGTAACATTGCGACGTTCGGTCGCTGCGCCGACGAAGGTGAGCTTCAAGTATCACGCAGCGCGCGGCGGCGACTTCCGTGACCTCAGGGAGGCGAAGTGGGACCACTGGGAGTTACCGTTTGCACGTTCGCGTGCGTTGCTCGACGGCTTCCTCGGACTCTCCTCGCTCACGCCGTGGGACTACCGCAAGGGGCTTGGCTACCTCCTTCGGTCTCAGCGTGACTACCAGGATGTCTGTCAATTGAACAAGTACGTTGCGCACGCTGACTGGAAGCCCTACGTGGCGCACGTTCTAGGGCTCGAATCAGCGGAAATCGCCGAGTACTACGAGGTTGAGGACGAGGTCAAGGACCTGAGGCAGGAGGTCGACCGCCTCGTCGCAGAGGTTGGTGGATTGTCGGTGACTCAGGCGAAGGTTGACAACTTACTCCTGTTGAAGAATGACGAGATCGGTCGACGGTCGAAGGTACTGGAGAGCTTTGACTTCTCTGATGCTGAGAGCGCGGTGACGGATCGGCTGGTTCGTGAGGTCGATGCGGAGATTGCCGAACTCAACGAGCGCCGTTACTCGATGAGATATGACGCCCGGCGTCTGCGGTCCGCCTTGGAGGTCGACACCGTTCGCTTCGATCCAGAGGCCATCGCAGAGCTCTTTCAGGAGATGACCGTCTCGTTTGAGGGCCAGCTGCGTAAGGACTTTGACCAGCTGGTGGATTTCAATCGTGAAATCACTGCTGAGCGTTCGAAATATCTCGTAGAAGAGTTGGCTCAGGTGGAGGCCAAACTGGCTCCGGTCTCCGAGGAGCTGAAGAGCCTGAACTCTCGAAGAGCTGGAATGCTCTCCTTCCTGGGCGAGTCAGACGCCTTCCAAGCATTCCGCGATCTCACAGATGAGTTGGTTGCGCTCAAGGCTGATGCGCTCTCTCTGACGCGCCAACGCGACCAGTTGTCGGCTATCGCTGACGTCGAGACGAAAGTGGCGGTTGGGAAGGAAAAGCTGCGTGCGCTCGAGGGTGTAATCCGAAAGGACATCGATACCAAGAGCGCCTCCGACTACGACGGAATCTACAACTCCATCCGCCTTGAATTCAGCCGGATCGTGCGCGCCGTTCTGGATAGAGACGCTCTGCTCACTGTTGAGCTCAACGGACATCACCACCCCGAGTTCCGGGCGGAGATCCTCGACGCCGGTGGGGCGACGACCAGCGCGGATCTCGGCGTCACGTACCGCAAACTTCTTTGTGTCGCGTTCGACCTTGCTGTTTTGCGCGCACATATGGCCGACCGCTACCCACGTTTTGTCTACCACGACGGGATCTTTGAAGGGTCGGATCCGAGGAAGAAGGAGCGGCTCATGGAGGTCATTCGTGAGTATTCTGACTCGGGGATTCAGCACATCATCACCCTCCTCGACTCGGATGCTCCTGAGAGCGACGATGAGAGCCTTGAGCTCTCTCCGACCGACATCGTGCTGAGACTGCACGATGAGGGTGACGAGGGTCGGCTATTTAAGATGCGCGAATTCTGAACGGCG
>JBDNHG010000815.1:0-9017 GCA_041688925.1 Acidimicrobiales bacterium
ATTGAGATCGACAACGATGACGAGGCGCGCACCTTCGGCGGCGAACGCATGAGCGCTCGCCCGGCCGATGCCGCTTCCGCCGCCGGTGACTACACAGATTCGATCTTTCAGTTCCATGGGTCGAGCGTAGATCGCCGACCCGTTGGGACGCGAACGCAGGCGCTCGTCCACAAGTCGGAACCTGTGGGCCACCCGATGTAGCGTCGACACATGGAAGCAACCGAACCGTCAGAAACCATCGAGCAGCTGCGCACCTCGTTCTTCTATGGACGCCGCAGCGACCTCAATTTCAAGTTCGCTCGGGACCTCTCGGATGACGAGTTCGGCGACTTCCTGTCCGAGTTGTTCGCTGCTACGGCTGAGCTCACTGATGGCGGCGACCCGCAGGCGGTCATCGATGTTGCCTATCGGTGGCAAGTGCAGGCCTATGCAGGTCACCTCGGCGACCCAGCCGACTTTCCGCACCGCAAGAGTGACACGCCGCTCACTCCATTGACCAAGCCGCTCAACGAAGCCCGGATCATGCTGTTGACCTCGAGCGGACACTTTGTCGATGGCGACGATCCCGAGCCGTTCGGTGAGCCGCACATGACGCAGGCCGAGGCCGAATCACGCATCATCGATTTCGTTCGGGCCGAGGCGTCGTTGTCATCGATTCCGTTAGACACGCCAGACGACCAGATCCGGGTACGCCACGGTGGCTATCCGGTGCAGGCGGCGACCAAGGATCATCAGGTCGTTCTACCACTCGGGCATTTGCGAGGGCTGGTCGCCGACGGTGTCATCGGTGGCCTGACCGCCAATGCGTATTCGTTCGTGGGGGCGACCGCTCAGGGTCACATCAAGCGCACCTATGGTCCGGCGTGGGCCGAGTTGGCCAAAGAGCAGGGCGCCGACGCCGTTCTGCTGGTGCCAATTTGACCGGTCTGTCACGTGTCCGTGGGGCACGTTCAGCGAGCTATGGAAGAAGCCGGAATGCCGACCGTCAGCGTGTACGTGCAGTCGTTCGGGCACATCCCTGCGCTGATGGGTTTGAGCCGGAGCCTGATCACCCAGCATCCGATGGGCCGCCCGCTCGGAGCGCCCGGCGACGCCGAGCGGCAACGTGCGGTGGTTGAGCGGGCGCTTACGCTTCTGCTCAAAAATGAACAATCGATCGTCGATTTCGGCGAGCCCTACCGCCGGGCGTGAGCCAGAAGAGTCCCTGGGAAGGTGGAGTACTTCTGCTCTGACTACCGGTTAGCGGCTGCTGGAACCGCCGTCGATGGTGATGGATGTGCCGGTGACCTGGCCGGCACGGTCTGACACCAGGAAGACAACCACGTCGGCGACCTGAGCCACCGTCGCCGGTGCGGGGTCGTCGGGCATGAGGTCGGTCCATCGATCGCCGTCGCCCCACTTTGCTTCGGCCTGGGCCCGCAAGATGTCTGTCATCCGGTCGGTAACGGTTAGGCCGGGGTTCACACACAACACCCGTACCCCATTGCGCAGCGAGGTCGAACCGAGCGCCTTGCTGAAGCCGACGAGCGCGCTGTTTCCGGCCGCTCCAGCGATGTACCCAGGGCTTGGACGATCGGCGGCGGCGCCGATCACGTTGAGGATGACTCCCCGTCCGGCCACCTCGAGGTGAGGCAGCAGCATTCGGGTCAGGTTGATGTAGCCAAAGACCTTCAGGTCCCATGCTCGACGCCAGGTCGCCTCATCGATCGTCGATAGCTGTCCGCCGGGAATCGCCCCAGCGTTGTTCACGACGATGTCGAGCGGTGCGACGGTTGCAACGGCGGCCAGGCGGGCCTGGTCGTTGGATTGTGAAAGGTCGCAGGCAACAACCTCGACCGCTACCCCGTAGTCCGTGCGGATCTGGGTGGCCGCTGCATCGAGCGTGCCCTGGGTACGCGCCGCCATGATCAGGCTGACACCCTCGGCCGCAAGCGTCTGAGCGACGCCGAGACCAATACCTTTGGACGCGCCCGTTACGAGCGCTCGTTTGCCGCTCAGTTCTAGATCCATCCCGTCACCGTAGATCAGTGCCGATCTCGCGTCCCGGCCGACGGCGTGCGACGTGCAAGGACGCAGCGGTCTTTGCAGTAGATTCGACCAATGGCGATCGACCTTGCCCCACACCATCAGCAGCTCGCCGACGAGGGGTACACCATCGTCGAGAACGCGATCGAACCTGAGTTGATCGATGCGCTCATTGCCGACGTGCATCGGCTCGAGGCGGCGCTTGCTAGCCGGCCGGCTAGCAACCGATTCGAAGGCACTCGAACAACTCGCACCTACAACCTGTTGGCTCATGGCGAGATCTGGCAGCAGGTTCCGGCCCATGCCGTGGTGCTCGAACTGATCGAAGGTGTGCTCGGCCCGCAATGCCTGGTGTCGAGTCTGGCCTCGATCTCACTCGGTCCGGGCGAGACGGCACAGGTCATCCATGCCGACGACCAGGTCCAGCCGCTCGCAAAGCCCCATGTAGCTACGGTGTGCAACTCGATGTGGGCGCTGACTGACTTCACCGAAGCGAACGGCGCCACTCGCGTCGTCGCCGGAAGTCACACCTGGCAGAATCCCGACTATTTCGCCGGTGATGCCGGTGTCGACACGATCGCGGCCGAGATGCCAAAGGGAAGCGTGCTTGTTTGGCATGGCAGCACCTGGCACGGCGGTGGTGCAAACCTGACAGCGGACGAGGTCCGCATCGGCGTCGCTATGAACTACTGCGCAGGTTTCATCCGCCAGCAAGAGAACCAGCAGCTGGGCATCCCCGCTGACGTGATGGCAACGTTCAGCCCGCAGCTGCGTCAGCTGTGCGGTCTGGGCATGTATCGCGGGCTGACCGGCAACATCGAGAAACACAGCCCGGCCGAGTTGCTTTATGGCGATCCGGCCGAACTGCAGATCTGGGATGCCGAGCCCGTCGAACCCGGCGTCTGAACAAACATGTACTGAACCTGCACGGGCAGCGTGTCAGGTACGCATCCCGTCGAGGGCTCCTAGTTGACCATGCGTTCTCTGCCGGCCCAATACGGCTTGCGCAGTTCGGTCTTGAGGATCTTGCCGCTGGGATTCCGCGGCAGTTCGGCGACATCGTCGATCGATCGAGGGCATTTGTATGCGGCCAGCCGTTCGCTGCAGTAGGCCATGAGTTCGGCATCAGAGCTGTTCTCGGCATCGGGCACTCGCACGACGATCGCCTTGACCGTTTCACCCCACTTCTCGTCGGGCACGCCGATCACGGCCACATCTGCAACACCGGGATGCGACATGAGCGCGTTCTCGATCTCGGCCGGATAAATGTTCTCTCCGCCCGACACGATCATGTCCTTGATGCGGTCGTGAATGAAGAGGTAACCCTCTTGCATGTAGCCGGCGTCACCGGTGGCAAACCAGCCCATGCCGTTCTCGTCTCGGCCTTCGGGGAACGCCTTTGCCGTCGCTTCGGGATCGGCGAAGTACGCCTTGAGATTTTGTGTGCTGTGTACCCAGATCTCGCCGACCTCGCCGTCGGGAAGCGTCGTGCCCTCCTCGTCGACGATGCGTAGCTCGGTGCCCGGCATTGGCTTGCCTGCGGACCGAAGCAGATGGGCTCGTGGACCCCCTGGGTCATGGTCCTCGAAGTCGAGCTGGGTGACCGCTCCGGTGGTTTCGGTCAGCCCGTAGACCTGTCGAAAGTCGCAACCGAGCGCATTCATGCCGCCAACGAGTACCTGTTCGGTGATTGGAGAAGCGCCGTACATGACAGCTCGCAGTGTCGAGAAGTCTGTGTCGGCCAGGTTCGGCATCGTCAGCAAGAACTGGATCACCGCCGGGACGAACAGCACGTTGGTCACGCCGTACTTGGGAATGATGTCGAGGATCGCAGCCGGGTCGACGTCTTTCATCAAGATGTTGGTGCCGCCGTTGAACAAACCAACGACGCCCCAACCACTGCCGGCGATGTGGAAGAGGGGCATGGCGACGAGATTGACCGTGTCGCTGTCGAAGCTCCACTGCTCGCTGGCAACTGGCATCATGCCGAAGAAGTTGTTGTTGGTCAGTTCGACGCCCTTTGGCAGCCCGGTCGTGCCCGAGGTGTAGAGCTGGTAACACGTGTCGTCGGCCGCCGCTGTAGCCATAGGGTCGGTGGCTGGTTGATTCGCGATCCAGTCGTCGTAGGTTGCGAACTGGTCAGACGTTCCAATCACGATGATCGTCGGGTCGCCTTCGAGTTCCATCTTGGCCAGATGACCAAGGAACTCTTCGCCAATGAACAACACCTTGATCTTCGAGTGGTTGAGGATGTACGCCATCTCGGGCGGGGCCAGGCGCCAGTTGACCGCGACGGTCACCGCATTGATCTTGGCGGCGCCGAACAACATGGTGAAGTACTCGGGCACGTTCTTGTCGAGAAACGCCACCCTGTCTTGGGCGCCTACGCCGGCGGCGAGCATCGCCTGGGCGACGCGGCTCGACTCGTTGTGCAGTTCGCTGTAGGTGCGCGAATACTCATTCTGGATGATCGCAGCCTTGTCAGGTCGCTCAGCAGCATGGTTGCGAATCAGTTCGCCGATGGTCCTAGATGTGGTCATGGTCACATATTGGCCTACGCAGCCACCCCGCGCCACCGCACCCAGCCCGGAAATCAGGCATTTGTCAGCGAAGATGATGGGGTGACGGGTGCGGCGGGTAGCGCGGTGCCTGCGGCAGGGGAGTGCTCATGGTGAGTAGCCTCGGGCCATGGCAGGACTGAGCAAGGCAGGGCAATCAGCCGACGACGTCATTGAGGCGCTGGTGGCCAAGCGCGATCGTGATGTGCGATGGGAGGACGGCCGGGCATTCGGCATGGTCTACGACGGCGGCCCAGAGGTTCGCGAGGTCGCCGAGCGGGCAGCCTCGTTGTACTTGCACGAGAACGCGCTGAACACTACGGCGTTCCCGTCGCTGCGCGCCATCCAATCAGAGGTCGTCGGCTGGACCGGCGAGCTGCTCAATGGACCCGACACCACGGCAGGGTTCTTGACCAGCGGTGGCACCGAGTCGATCTTGGTCGCTGTCAAGGCAGCGCGTGAACGCGGCCGGGCAGAACGAGGCCTGACCGAACCAAACATCGTGCTGTGCGAATCAGCACACGCCGCATTCCACAAGGGCGGCTATCTGTTCGGGCTCGAAGTGCGCAAGGCTCGAGTGCGGGCCGACTGGACCGCCGACGTCGAGGCAATGGCAGCACTGGTCGATGAGAACACTGCGCTGGTCGTGGGATCAGCACCGCAGTATCCCCAGGGCATCGTCGATGACATTCCGGCCATCGCCGCGTTGGCGACCTCGGTCGATGCGAACTGCCATGTCGATGCCTGCATGGGTGGCTTCGTGCTGCCGTTTGCGGAGATGCTCGGTCGCGATATTCCGGTGTGGGACTTCCGCGTCGACGGTGTCACGTCGATCTCGGCCGACATCCACAAGCTCGGTTATGCGCCAAAAGGCGTGTCGGTGATCCTGCACCGCACCAAGGAACTGCGCAAATACCAGACGTTCGTGTTCGACGACTGGCTCGGTGGGTTTTACGCGTCGCCCAATCTGCAGGGCACACGTTCAGGACTACCGATGGCGGCCGCGTGGGCTGTCATGCAGTTCCTCGGCATCGACGGCTACGTCGACTTGGTCAAGACGACGCTCGACAACGCAGACCAAATGCGGGCCGGAATTGGTGAGATCGATCGGCTGAAGGTGCTGGGTGACGGCGGGCTACATCTCATCGCCATGAGCGCGAATCCGGCGGACCCTGACCCGATTGACGTGTTTGCTTTGGCCGACGCTCTGGCGGCTCGGGGCTGGTTCCACGATCGCCAGACGCCGCCTGACAATCTGCATTCAACGGTGTCTAATTCGAACACGGGTGTGATTGACCAGTACATCGAAGTACTCAATGAATGTGTCGCCGAAGTCGGCCATGCCCAAGCCGCGGACCGTTCGACAAACTACGCCACCCTCGAGTAGCTGCGCCGGCGCGCCATCGAGCCGAGAGCACCAGCGCACAACTCGGCGAGTGGCTGGGTCGGCGGCTCTTTCGCATCGATGACGACCGTCGTCTGCGTGTCAGCTTCCGCTCGGCAACGCCCACGCAAACGCCGCACCGGCGATCATCGCCATCGCCGAGATCAGAAAGACGACCGTGAATGATCCGCGCCAGTCTGCAATCAATCCGCCGATCTGGGGCGACGAGACTTGAGCGATGCCGAAGGCAAAAGTGGCAGCGGCGTATGACGGACCATAGGTCGACGAGTCGGTGCGGTCGACCAGGTAGGCGGCGATGACCGAGGGGATGCCTCCGAACAGGATGCCGATGAACACGGCACCGATCACAACCAAGGCGATCTGTCCGGTGAGTATCAACAGCACCGCCATCGACCAGAGTGGGAAGGCGAAGACCAGCGTCATTCGGCGGCCGATCGTGTCGGAGATTCTGCCGAGTGAGACCCCTCCAAAGATCGTGCAGGCTCCGGTGACAGCAAAGATTGTGCTGGCTGTCGATTCGCTGTAGCCACTGTCGTCCTGCAACCGGGAGGTCAGGAAAGCCATGATCAACAAGTAGCCGAACCCATAGATGAAATAACACCCGGTGATCGGCTTCCATCCGTGCAACGTTCGCAGCACGGCAAAGCCGCCGAATCCGCCGCTTGGTTGTGTCGTGCTCCGATCTCTGAGGAACGCGATCACGAGCAGCAACACGACCACGCCGATGGCGCTGTGCACGGTGTAGACGTCGCGCCAATTGCCGCCGTTCGCTACCAACTGGCTGTTGAGCTGTCCGCTGAAGATGATGCCAATGCCAACACCGGCACCCGAGAGCCCGACGGCCAGTCCCCGCTTGTGGGGGGCGACCACGGTGGCGGCGATGCCGGGGCTCGGAATCCAGATCGCGGCGCCTCCGAGGCCCATCAAGATCATCGCTAGCGTCAACACTGCTGCGTTGGGTGCAACAGCGGCGGTCGCCAAGCCAGTGACCGAGCAGACCAAACCAATACGCACAGACCTGACGGGCGTTACCTTGGCTGACAGCGACCCAACAAGAAGTGCGCCAAACAAGTAGGCGAAGGTATTTGCGGTGGCGACGAAGCCTCCGAGCGTGTTCGACCCGCCGAGAAGGTCCTGGCGTACGTCGGGCAACACGATGCCGAAGGTGAAGCGGCCGAACCCTTGGGCCACCGCAGCCGCCAGCATGACGGTGGCGAATGTCGTGATGATGACGCCACGCGTCGATGGCAATGATGATGTGGGCTGGCTCACGCGGTGCCTTGCGGGATGAGCATTATCGACGAGCCTACGACCAAGCCCCGGGTGCTAGCGAATGGCGCCGAAGCGCTAAGTTCGCGACCATGAAACTAGGTGTGTTCTACGGTCCGAGTGGCGACTTGCATGGCGTCGATGCCCTCATCGACGATTTGCGCAAGGTCGCCGATGCAGGCTTCCCCAGTTATTGGATTCCTCAAATGCCCTGGGGCGTCGATGCGCTCACTGCACTTGCGGTAGCCGGCGCCTCGGTGCCTGGCATCGAGCTGGGAACCGCGGTCGTGCCGACCTATCCCCGGCACCCGCTGATACTGGCCCAGCAGGCGGCGACGGTCAACGACGTACTCGACGGACGACTCGCATTGGGTATTGGTCTGTCACACAAGGTGGTGATCGAGAAGCAGTTTGGGTTGAGCTTCGACAAGCCGATCAGGCACCTGCGCGAATATCTCGCCGTGTTGAACCCGGCACTCGATCATGAGGCGGTGAAATACAAGGGCGAGACCCTGTCGGCCGCGAATCCCCCGTTGCTGCCCGGTGTTCCTCGGCCAGCGGTTCTCGTGGCTGCGCTTGGTCCGCAGATGCTCAAGCTGACCGGCCAGGCGGCCGATGGAACCATCACCTGGATGACCGGCACCGCCACGCTGGCTGAGCACACGCGTCCGACCATTGATGATGCCGCCGAAGCCGCTGGGCGTGAGCGGCCGCGCATAGTTGCCGGCGTGCCGGTGGCCTGTACCGATGACGTCGAGGGCACCCGTGCCATGGCCGCAAAGACCTTTGCGGGGTATGGACGCCTGCCGAGTTATCGCGCCATGCTCGACCGCGAGGGTCTTGCCGGCCCCGAAGACTTCTGCATCATCGGCAACGAGGACGAAGTCGCCGAACAGCTGCATGCACTCGGCGCAGCAGGGGCTGACGACGTGATCTGTTCAGAGTTCGCAGCCAACGACGACGACAAGGCTCGTACCCGAGCATGCATCACCGCCATGCTCTGAGCGTCGCTGACCTGAATCAGTACGGGCAGATTTCACTGTCGTACCCCTCTGGCAGAGTGGCGGTATGACGCTTACCTCACTGCAACTGGTCGACACCACGCTGGTCGACGACGACGATGACACCTGGGTCGAGTATTGCCTGCACTGCGGCACGCTCGAAAACAGCGGCGACCGCCTGTGTGTCGCCTGTGACGATCTCGCGGCCTGATTCGGCGCTTAGCGCACCGGATGGTTGGCTCGTGTCAACGTCCACGACGGGCCAGGCGATGGGTCCGGCGCCAGCGAGTGTGAGCACTAGTGTCGCTGCCCATGGCTGACGTTGTCATCGGCATTGATTCTTCAACACAATCCACCAAGGTCGAGGCACGGTTGCTCGACACTGGCGAGGTTGTGGCCATGGCGTCGGCGCCCCATGCGCCGACGACGCCGCCAATAAGTGAGCAAGACCCAACGTCGTGGTGGGCGGCGCTGGTTGCTGCATGTCGCCAGCTGCCCGAAGCGGTCAGGAACGACGTGGTCGCCATGAGCGTCGCCGGCCAGCAACACGGACTCATCCTGCTCGACGAACACGACCAGCCGTTGCGGCCCGCCAAGTTGTGGAACGACACGACATCGGCGCCCGAGGCCGCGGCATTGGTCGACCAGCTTGGGGCAAACCAATGGGCGGCCGCTGTTGGTTCGCTACCGGTTGCAGCCTTCACCATCTCGAAGCTGGCCTGGGTCGCCGGACACGAACGAGCGCTGCTCGCCCGGACG
>JBDNHG010000816.1:0-4142 GCA_041688925.1 Acidimicrobiales bacterium
AGGTTTCCATGGAGGCTTGGCGTGTACCCACTGAAGCGTGAGAATTCGGTACGGCGCACGGCGCCGTAAGTCGCTGACCTTGCCGCTCGCCAAGGTGCGTCCGGCGGCGACGATGGTCACGTCATCGGTCAGGTCTTGCACGAGGTCGAGTTGATGACTCGAGAAGACGACGCTCACGCCCCGGGCGACCTGTTCGGCCATCACGCTCGACAGCATCGCCACAGCCACGGGGTCGAGGCCGGCGAACGGTTCGTCGAGGACGAGCAGTTCGGGCTCGTGCATCAGCGCAATGGCAAGCTGCACGCGCTGCTGGTTTCCGGTCGAGAGTTCGAGGATCATGTCGTCCTCTCGGTCGGCCAGGTTCACCCGTTCGGCCCAGCTGTGTGCGCGTTGATCAGCGGTAGCGGCGTCGAGACCGGCGAGGCGCCCGAAGTACGCAATGTGTTCGTGCACCTTCATGCGGGCATAGAGCCCGCGTTCTTGGGGCATGTAGCCGATATTGCGTCGATCGTCGACGCTGATCGACTCGCCATGCCAGTGGACGCTGCCGCGATCAACCGAGGTCAGGCCAATGATGCTTCGCATCGTGGTCGTCTTGCCCGCTCCGTTCGAACCAAGAAACCCGACCACCTGTCCACGCTCAACAACGAGATCGACCCCGGCAAGCGCCTGCACCTCGCCGTACGCCTTGAACAGCCCCCGCACCTCTAACGCCGCCGCCATGCCGCTTCGCCCACGACGGCCAAGGGTGCATTGGGCAGCGTGTACCGGTCTTGGCCATCGTCGTGCAGCCGACGGTTTCTACGACGGTGACGGACAGGAGGCATTTCTACGATGTCAGCCGTTCGTTGCACCATGCGATGATTGCAGCTTCTTCAGCCAGATTGTCGGTATCGGCCGGAATTACGGGTGCCTTTGAGCGATGGCGCGATGTGGACACGGACCATGACCTGCCGCACAGTAGCGTCCGGTCCTTGGCCGCCGTGCCACGCGACATGGGCTGGCACTATTGCCCGTCGCGGGGTGTCGCTGCTAGACCGGGGCGATGGTGATTCCAACATCGCTCGTCGGACTGCGCGTCGACGGCATCGTGCATGAGGTCGACGAACGGTGGACGATGGCGTATGCAGCATCGCTCGGTGACCATCTGCCTGACTATCTGGACACGACGCGGCGGCAAGGAATCGTCGCCCATCCGGTGTTCGGCGTCTGTCCCGAGTGGCCAGTGATCGTTGCTTCCCGGGACCAGACGCTTGACCACGGGGTCACGCCAGCCGAGGTGCTCACTTCGGTCCACGCCACCCACGACACGACCATCCATCGCCTGATCCGCCCCGGTGATCGGCTGACGACATCGCTCGAGCTCGTCGGCATGGTGCAGATCAAGCCGGGTGCGAAATCGACGACACGGCTGACGACGGTCGATGCGTCGGGCAACCCCGTGACCACAACGACGCAGGACGGCATCTATCTGGCGCAACACGCGACCGGCGCAGACCATCCTGATCCAAACCCGCCGCCGATCTTGCAGGTCGAGCGAATTGGCGAACCCGCCGAGATCAGCGTGACTATCACCGCTGGCGCGGCCCACACCTACACCGAGTGCGCTCGCATCTGGAATCCAATCCACACCGATCGTGCCGTCGCTCTCGCGTCGGGTCTGCCCGACATCATCCTGCATGGCACTGCGAACCTGGCGCACGGCGTGTCTGCGGTCATCGCGCTGCGGGGCGAGCATCGTCCCGAGTTGGTGCGACGCATCTCGTGCCGCTTTGCCGCAATGGTGCGTCTTCCTTCGACGCTCACCGTGCGCGTCTGGCCGACGGTCGAGAGCGCTCACGATGCGCTTGTGCCGTTCGAGGTGCTCAACGAGCAGGGCGAGCCGGCGGTCAAAGACGGCATCGTGGTGCTCGGTGAACCCGTTGCTACATGAACCCGCCAGTGCCGGAACCTGCCGTTACAAGAAACCTGTTACAAGAAACCCGTTACAAGAAACGGGGCCGGCGCCGCCCAGGTAGCTCGTCGGGCGTGACGAGATCGGTTGGATCAACCCACTTTCCGGGCAGCTCGGGTTCGAGCGCTACACGCACGGACGCGACGCCATGCTCACCCATGTTGGGCCAGCCGAACTCGACCAGGTCGGGCTCGTCGTGGCCCCCGAGTTCGTTCAACCGGAAGACAGCCTTGCCGATATGAATGCGGCTGTGGCGGCCGAGCAAGCTGGTCTGCACCGAGGTGGCGAGCGTCGTGAATCGCCGCACGTCCTGGATAAGGATCTCACGGTCGCCTACTCGTAGCCGTCCTCGGTCGACGACGATTGTTGGATTGGCGGCATCGCTGAGCGATTGGTAACGCACGGCGGTACCCCACAGCAGTCCTACGAGGCCGACGACTAGCAGCGCGCCGATTGCGTTCTGCCAATCCGAAAGGGCCAGCACGCCAACGACGCTCAACGCGGCCGGCACGAAGAACCGCTTGCGGAACCGTTCGGTTCGGCGCCGGATCTTGTTGTGGTCGACCATTCGTTCCCAGGTCACCCGTTCGGCCATGCCCACCGTTCTAGCCGGTTTAGGTCTCAGACTGGGCTTGGTGCAGACTGGCGCCACAACCGAATGAACAGGGGAATACCGTGAGCAAGCCCGAGATCGTAATTCGCAATGGCAGCATCATCGACGGAACTGGGGCCCCCGCCCGCCAGGGTGACGTCGCGATTCGCGACGGCATGATCGCCGAGATATCCGACAAGATCACCGAAACTGGTCACCGCGAGATCGATGCCGAGGGTCGCATCGTCACGCCCGGCTTCGTCGACATCCACACCCACCTCGATGCCCAGATCGCATGGGATCCGATTCAGACGTCGAGCTGTTGGCACGGCATCACCAGCGCAGTGCTCGGCAACTGTGGTGTTACGTTCGCTCCGGTTGCTCCCGGTGGCGCCGAGACGCTCGCCAAGATGATGGAGAGCGTCGAAGACATTCCCCAGCGCGCAATTCTCGAAGGTTTGCCATGGGACTGGACGACCTATGGCGAGTACCTGCAATGGGTCGATCGCACCGACACGGGCATCAACGTCGGAGGCATGGTCGGGCACTCTGCGGTTCGGTTGGCAGCGATGGGTGAGCGCGGCATGGACGAAACGCCGTCGTCGGCCGAAGACATCGCGGCGATGGTCGCACTGGTCGACGAGGCCATGGGCGCGGGCGCGTTGGGTTTCTCGACGTCACGCACGCTGGCGCACACGGTGCCCGACGGACGACAGGTGCCGGGCACCTTCGCCGACGAGCGCGAACTGTTGGCGTTTGGTGATGTGCTCGGCAAACACGGCAAGGGCATCTTCGAAGCCGCGGCTCGGCTCGGCGAACGAGATCACGAAGAAGGGCTTCCCAAAACGCGTGCCGAGGTCGGCTGGATGGGCGAAGTGTCGCGTCGCAGCGGCCGGCCGGTCAGCTTTGGTCTCGTGTCGAGCAATCGTCGACCCGAGGTATACCGCAAGGTCATCGACTTCGCACGCGAAGAGAACGCTTCCGGCGCCCATGTGCGGCCGCAGACCACCTGCCGAGGTATTGGCGTGATCTACAACCTGATGAACCGCCTGCCGTTCCGCAACCCGTTGTGGAAGACGATCTTTGGCCTTCCGGCAGGTGAACGGCTTGCTGCGATCTCTGATCCGGCGCGGCGCAGCGAGCTCCTCGCTGTCGAAATGGTTGCACCGGCCGACCAAATGTGGATCTTCCCCGATGGCGATGCCCGCTACGACTGCCGCCCTGAAGACAGCTTGCAGGCCGAAGCCGACCGCGCTGGTGTGTCCCCTGTCGAGTTGTTCCTCGATCGCTGCATCGCCAGCGGCGGCAAGCTGAACCTCAACTATCCGATCCTCAATCAGAGCCTCGACTCGGTACAAGAGATGCTCGACGACCCGATGATCAGCCTGGGTCTCGCCGATGCTGGTGCTCATGTCGGCCAGATCATGGACTCGAGCCAGCCGACCTTCTTTCTCACCTACTGGGTACGTGAACGTCAGCGCTGGCAGCTCGAGGAAGCCATCCGCCGCCTCACGTCTGACACCGCCGACCTATTCGGCATCACCGGTCGTGGCCGTCTCGTCGAGGGTGCGCATGCCGACGTGAACGTGATCGACT
>JBDNHG010000817.1:0-4989 GCA_041688925.1 Acidimicrobiales bacterium
GCCCAACAGATCGTCGAGGTGGGCTCCGGCGCAGAATCCTCGGCCCGCCCCGGTGAGGACGATGGCGCCAATGTCGTCGTTGGCCTCTAACTCGGCCACCGCCTCAATGAGGGCGACGTTCATTGGCGCCGTAACGGTGTTGCGCCGATCAGGATCATTCAGCGTGATCACGGCTACTCGGTCATGGGTTTCGACAAGGATAGTCATGGCTGGGAAACCTAGCTGGGAGCCGTTCGACATGAGCAATATTCGTCGACTTGCTGACAAAAGACCTGGACAGCTGACGAGGGACGCCGTTTCCCGGCCCGTCGCCGACGACTACTCACCGTCACCCTATACCCACAATGAGTGCTATTGTCGCCGCCTGGGACAACAAGCTCGCCCACCTGGGATACGCGCATGGGTCGTTCAGCCTATGACGGATGAATCGGGCAAGAACACCTCACATCTGGCTCGTCACGGCCGAACAATTAACCCGAAGGAGTACACGATGCATTTTCAAAGCAACAATTCCTCGGCTACCGAAGGTGTACCGAACATGAGCGGCACAAACATGGCTGGTCCCAGCGACGGCGGTTACTGGCCACAGACCGGCGCCCCGAGCGACTTGGTCACCACAGGCGTGGCGAGTGCTTCACTCGATACGCAGGTGAACGCCATTTCTGTCGAACATGATCTGGCGCAGACACTTGCCGAGGCCCTGCCGACAGTCGACGACGTCGCATCGTCAGTCGCAGTACTTCCGCCACCTCCGCCCGCCCCTGCGGTCGTCTCCAACTATCCCGACGAGGGAGTTGTACTCATTGACGAGGACGACCAATCGGGCGACAGTGATGACGAAGACGACGATGCTGGCCACATCGTTGCCGACGACAACTCTCCTGAAAGCAATGACGTGGACAATCCCGAGGACAGCGACATGCACAGTGAAGACACCAGCGCCGCACCGACCCTGGCCACGTCCGAAGACCTGATCTCCGACGTCCTCCTCAGCGCGTCGGCGCTCGAGGGCTCGCTCGCCGAAATGCTCGCCGACACAGACCCCGAGCCACAGGTGGAATACACACCCCCAGTCAAGCCGACCGTCGACGCCGACAGCGCTGCCCGGTCGCACGGCAACTTCAATGCCGCTATAGACGAGGCCAGTGAACTTCGCCGCCGGGCCACCGACGTTTTGAACCAGAGCCAAGTCCAGGCGCAGAAGTTGCTCGACAGCGCTCAGCGTCGGGCCGCAGCCACGGTCACCCAAAGCGATTACCAAGCCTCACGGGTCATCGAAAGCGCCCGCGAACGTGCCGTTGCCATCGTCAGCGCTGCTCAGGATCGAGCCGACGAGCTGATCGCAAACATCACCGACGAAGTCAACCGCATCGAGGACGAGGCACGAATCTCGGCTCACAAGGCGATCGACAAAGCACGTCAAGATGCCAAAGCCAAGGCCACCGAGATCACCGCCGAAGCAATCACTGACTCACAGATGGTCATCGCCAACGGCGAAGAACGGGCTCGTGAGATCATCGAGAACGCCGCCGAGAAAGCCGATGGCATCATCGCCGGCGCCGAGGAGCTTGCCGCCGAGACCAAGGCGGCATCCGAAGAGAACATGGCTGCCGCCAACACTCTGGCCGACGAGAAGATCGCCCAGGCCGAGGTCGAAGCTGTCGCCGTTCTCGAGCGGGCAAACGCCGAGGCCGTCAAGATGGACGAGCGCTCCGAGAAAAAGGCCGAAGAGCTGCGCGAGACGTCACGCAACGCTGCAGACCAAATGCTCGCCGATGCAACAAAGCAGGCCGAACAACTTCGCCAGAACGCCGCCCACATGTTGGCAACGATCGAAGGCATCAGGGCCAACGCTCAAGCCGACGTAACCGCTGCTGCTGCCAAGGCCGCCGAGAAGGCCACAGCGACCGCACACCGCGACGCAACTGACGCACTTGCCGACACCCGTCGTGAGGCTGAGCTTCTCGAGAGCGCCGCTGCCGCCAAAGTCGCCCAAGCCGACAACGAGGCGAATCGCCTCAAGAGCGAAGCAATGGGGGAAGCAAACCGCATTCTCGGTCACGCCAACGAGCGGGCAACGCAGATGACCGAAGAGGCAATGTCTGACGCAGACAGCATTCGGGCGACTGCTCAAAACCAGATCGACCACCTCATGGGTTCGGGCCGCGAAACATCGTCAGAACTCGTATCGAGCACTCAGGACCGGGTCGAAGACATCGTGCAGCATGCGCAGCTCGAAGCCGAGCAGATTCGTAACGAGGCACGCGAGGCCGCTCGCCGCATGATCGTCGATGCCCGCACGCAGGTCGCGTCGATTGAAGCGCGCGACTCCGAGAGCAAGAGCTTCTCTGCGATGTGGGATTCAACCGCCCAGGCTCCCGACGAGCAGGTCGACGAGTTCTTCGCCGGTATGGACGAGCGCGACGCTGACGAAGTCTTCAACGGTTAATCGACCAACGCTCGCTCGCTCTTCAGCGAGTGAAGCTAGACACGACTTCGATACGTGATGTGTCGGGAAACATGTCAATAACCTCAGACGATCCATGACACCAGCCCTGCTCAGCGAGCAGGGCTGTGTCGCGTCCGAGCGAAGCCGGATCGCAGCTGACCAGTACGAGGGCGCCAGCGCCCGTTCGGTCGATTGCGGCCGCACCAGCGGCGCCGAGGCCGCGACGAGCAGGATCAGCGATCACGGTTGAGAACTCGGTCGGGGTCCAGTGCTCGACTCGCTTCTGGACGATGTTCACGTCGCTACCGAGATTGTGTCGGGCATCGGCGACCGACGCCGGACTCGACTCGACGGAACACTTCAGCCGGTCGGCCGCTGCTGCCCCACCGAGCAATCCAACGCCGGCGTAGAGGTCGACCAGGTCGCCTTGGCTGCCGCTGAGGCCTCGGGCGACCGATGCAACCAGCGCCTCGGCGCCTTCGGCGGACGTCTGAAAGAACGACAGCGCCGAGATTCGCCACGGCCGACCCGCTATTTCTTCGACGATCGCCGCAGCGCCCGGATCATCTTCGTGGACGACCTGCACGTCGGATGGAACCTGCACCTGCCCGACCGCGCCGTTGGTCAGAATTAGCCGTTGACCAGTCGTCGCCCCAACGCGCAGCGTCACTTCGGTCGCGTCACCGAAGTCGGCGCTGATGATCAGTTCCTCGATGAGCGGGTGCGCTGCACCACACTCGACAGCGGCGAAGCTGCGGTCGCTGCGGCGCGCTCGATAACCAGCGCGACCTCCACTCACGCTGCACCGCACGGTCGTCCGCCTGCCGCGTTCCGTTTCGACCGAGAGCACGCTCGGCGTTTCGATCCTGCCGAGACGCTGCAACTGTTCGACGACGATCTCGTGTTTGTACGCATGTTGCGTTGCTGGCTCGATGTGCATCCAGTCACAACCGCCGCACTCACCGGTGGCCGCATGGCTGCAACCCGACTCGCGTCGGTTGGGTGACGGCTCGATGACGTCGAGCACCAGCCCGCGAGTAAATCGCTTTTTCTGCTCGGTGATCTCGACCCGAACAGTTTCGCCGGCCAGGGCGCCACGCACGAATATGACTCGACCGTCGTCTAGCCGGGCGACCGACTCGCCGCCAGTGGCCATGCGCTCGGTGCGCACCTCGGCGATGGGATGGTTCGGGGCGGCAGTCACTGGTCGATCGTAGGCCCAGATTCTGCAGCAGGTGGCGGATTGAACGGGGATGGTCAGCGGAGAGACCAAGCGCTCGGCACCAAACAGCCGCATGGCCCGCAAGAACCCTGTGATAGGCACGTCGTATATCCCACAGGGTTACCGGTAATGCCCGCTTTGGCGAGGTAACTTCTTCGACGTGACTCCCGCACGTCCGTTCTCGATCATCCCCTCGGTGCTCCCCGCCGATTTCAGCCGACTGGGCGACGAAATCGTTGCGTTACACGACGCCGGCGTCGACCGTTTCCAGTTCGACGTGATGGACGGCCGCTTCGTGCCGAATCTCACCTTTGGGCCCGACATCATCGCGTCGGTGCGCGACCGCACCGACCGTCCATTCGAAGCCCACCTGATGGTCGAGAAACCAGACGATCTCGCACATCGGTATGTCGAAGCCGGCTGCGAAATGCTCATTGTTCATGCCGAGGCATGTGATCATCTGCACCGCACCCTGGGGCATATTCGCGAGCTGGGTGCACGCCCCGCTGTCGCCCTGAACCCATCGACCCCAGCGGCCGAGATCAAGCATGTGCTCGACCTGCTCGACATGGTGCTCGTCATGACCGTCAACCCAGGTTTCGGCGGCCAGCCCTACATCGCCACCATGGAGCCCAAGGTGGCCGAGATTCGAGCAATGGTCGATGCCGGCGGCTACGACATCGACATCGAGGTCGACGGTGGCATCAGCCCCACGACAATCGCAGGCGCAGCAAAGGCCGGCGCAAACTATCTCGTTGCCGGCAGTGCGCTGTATCGAGATCCCGAAGGTCTCGGCCATGCCGTCGACGACCTCCGACGCCGTGCCGTCGAGGCATGCGCGTAATTCACCGAGTCGGCGCATGCGCGCTCGCGATCTGCGCTCTACTGGCGTTGCTCGCTGCGTGTTCTGACACTGGTCACACATCGTCTGGTTTCTGCGAGAAACTCGTCGAGGTCACGGGGCCGACCGGTGTCGAGTCGGCGCTACTGGCAGGTGATCCCGCACGAATCGGTGGCGTTGTCATCGAACTGGCCGAGCTGCATGAACGAGCACCCGAAGAGATCTCGACGACGACGCGGTCGTTGCTTGGCTTCTTTCGCACCTATCAACAGGCCGCCCGCACCGAACGCCGCGACGTCATCGCTGCAAACGAACAACGGTTGGCCGAAGACTCGGCTGAGCTCGAACAGTACGCACTCGAGGAGTGCGGCCTGTTCCTGCAACGGGTTGCGCCGACGCCTCGACCAACGGTTGATTCGAGCATCACCGCCCCGATCACCGACTGAGGGGAGTCCGCCTTTCGGCTCGTTCCTCGCC
>JBDNHG010000818.1:0-2266 GCA_041688925.1 Acidimicrobiales bacterium
CATCGAGGCGCCGTGTCTGTGTTGCGGCGACTCCGTCGTCCTCGCTATGCGCGACGACGAATACAGCGTCGACCCACCCGAGGCTGTCGGTTACACCAGTTCTCAGGTCGGCGGTGACGCTGATAGCCGACCGTTTCGTTGAGCGAACATGAACCTCTTCCGGTCGGAAGAACATGCTCGCCGGTGGGACGGCTTCAACGACCTCATGCAAGATGCGCTCATGCCCGTGTCTGAATGGGCTGACATCTTCTCGAATCCAATATTCAAAGAACGTGGCCGATCCGACTACATCTCGTGGACCCGTTCCGATGCCGGCGCTGCTGCTTACCGCGATCTGCGCAGCCGGCTCCCTAGTGCCAAGGAGTCATGATGCATGTGTGCTTGCAGAGTGCCACCGACCAGGCGGCCGCCGTGGCGTCGAAGGAGATATCGGCAGCCGAGCTGCTCGATGCGACCATTGAGCGCTACGAGCGGCTGAATCCAGCAATCAACGCCGTGGTGGCGACCCAGGTCGACGTTGCACGCGTTCGGGCGGCCGAAGCCGATGCGGCCACCGCTGCAGGCCAGTCGTGGGGGCCGCTGCACGGTGTACCCATGACGATCAAGGAGGCGTGGGACTGGGTCGGTTCGGCGTCGACCAGCGGTCATCCCGACCTGAGCGAGTGGCGACCCGAACGCAACTCCCAGGCGATCGATCGTCTGCTCGACGCCGGAGCCATCATCTATGGCAAGACGAATCTGCCTGTCTCGATGGCCGATTGGCAGACGTTCAACCCGGTGTACGGCACCACCTCGAATCCATGGAACACCGACATGATTCCCGGTGGATCATCGGGTGGTGCGGCTGCCGCTCTCGCTGCGGGTCTCACCGCGCTCGAACTCGGTAGCGATATCGGCGCGTCGATTCGAAACCCCGCCCATTACTGCGGCGTCTTCGGCCACAAGCCGACGTTCGGTCTCGTGCCGATGGCTGGTCACGGCAACCCATGCAGCCCGACACTGATCGATATCGGTGTCGGCGGTCCCATGGCTCGCTACGCGTCGGACCTGACTCTTGGTCTCGACATCGTCGCCGGAGCAGGTGGGCTCGATGCCCGAGGTTGGAACCTCGATCTGCCAGAGCCACGCAAGACGCGCCCAGATCAAATCAGGGCCGCCGTCATGCTCGAAAGCGACTGCTGTGTCGTGCAGGACGACGAACTCACCGAACAGCTCGCGGCGACTGTGGCCGCGCTTGGCGAACTCGGTGTGCAACTCGACTTCGTCGCTCGGCCCGACGTCGACCTCGAACGAGCCCATCACACCTATCTGATGTTGCTGCGAGGCGCGACCGGTGCCGAGTACCCCGCCGATGCCTATGAAGCCCAAGCCGAACATGCCGCTCGTTACGAGCAAGGCGACCGCGACTATCAAGCAATATCGGCGGCCGGCACCCGCATGTCTCACTGGCAATGGGCTCGTTATCATCGCCAGCGCGAAGACGACCGCTTGGCGTGGGATGCATTCTTCGACGACTACGACGTCCTCTTGTGCCCGACGGCGGCAACCGCGGCCTATCCCCACGATCACGGGGGCGAACGCGCAGACCGCACGATTCCGGTCAACGGCGGCCAACAACCAACCACCGATCAGCTGTTCTGGGCTGGCCTATCGTGTGGTGTCTATCTGCCCGGCACTGTTGCTCCGGCGGGGCTGACTGCCAGCGGCTTGCCGTGCGGATTGCAGATCGTCACCGGGCACCTGCGCGACCGCGAAGGAATTGCCTTCGCCGAGTTGATGGAACGCGAACTCGACGGCTATCAAACGCCCCCTGGTTACGAGTAGGCCTCGTCAGAAGACAGTGACAGTGAAGCCCAGGGACAGGCGAGCCCAGGGTCTGAAAACGACGAAGAGCAGGCGCCGCAGTGGCGCCCGCTCTTCGGTGTGCGACGATCAGCTTCCCGCCGAAGTGTTAGGTCAGAACTCTTGCGGAGCTGGGCCGGACTGGGGCGCGGGCTGCTGCGGCATGTCTTGCTGACCAGACTGCGGTTGTCCGGGCTGTTGCTGTGTGGCGTCAGTGACAGCAGACTTGGCGGCCTTGAAGGTGTCGGCGCTCGGCATGGCGATGCCCTGTTCCTTCATGTGCATCACGATTCCGGTAATGACCGCAGCCCTGGCGGCGACCGCAAGGTAGAGACCAATGCCTCGATTGACACCAAACGGAGCGCTGACGAGTCGATAGAACCACATGACCCCGCCGAGGCCTGCGGCTATGAGGGCAATCTTC
>JBDNHG010000819.1:0-3277 GCA_041688925.1 Acidimicrobiales bacterium
CCTCGTCGGTGCAGCCGGCCTCGAAGCCAGCGCTGGGATCTGCCTCGGTTGCAGTGTCTATAACGCGATCTGGGGCTGTGCTGAGTGCGCAGACATCAGCTTGCGCCGCTCGACCAACACGACCGACGTTCTACGAGCACCAGAACCCGCCCGCGTCTGAGCAAGGGCGCCGGCTACGGCCCGCACACGCCCGCCTGCGACCTACTGTCGGATGCATGGACCTCACTGTCTACCTTGCCCGTCAAATCCACACGATGAATCCGTCGTTGCCTCAGGCGACCGCCGTCGTGGTTGCAGACGGCATGATCGTCGAGGTCGGAACCCGAGAGTCGATTCAGCCGTGGCTCGATTCACATCCGCACCGCATCGATGAGACATTCGCCAACAAGGTACTCATGCCCGGTTTCATCGACCCGCACCTGCACCCGTCGATGGCAGCGCTGTTGATGCCGATGCACTTCATCACCGCACTCGATTGGCGGCTTCCCGACCGCACGGTCACGGCGGTGCAAGGCCACGCCGCCTATCTCGACGAGTTGGGTCGCATCGAGGCGACGCTGAGCGACCCACACGAGCCGTTGATGACCTGGGGCTACCACGAGCTCTGGCATGGCGAGATGCACCGCGATCTGCTGAACGCCATTTCGCCCGACCGCCCGATCGTCGTGTGGCAACGTTCCTTCCACGAGATCTTCGTCAACGACGCGGCGCTGGCGTTCATGGGGCTCGATATCGAACGCCTCGAAGCCCATCCACAGATCGACGTTGGGGCCGGGCGGTTCAGCGAGTCAGGCTACATGCTTGCCGCCGGCGCCATGATGAGCTACCTCACGGCGCCCGATCGGTTCACCCGTGGGTTGACACTCGCCAAACAGGCAATCCATGCCGGCGGCAACACCACGATCGGCGATCTGACCGGTACCTATTTCGACACTGACGAAGAATGGGACGCTCTCACCTCGATCCTCGACACCGATGACACACCTTTCCGAGTGCAGATGATTCCCATGGGCACTCGGGAAATGGGTGGCGACCATACGGCGGCTTTGCACCGTGTTCAACAGCGGGCGGCAGAGCGAGGCAGCGACAAGGTCTTCTACCGCAAACACGTCAAGCTGTTCACCGATGGCGGCTTCTTCGCCCAAGCAATGCAGGTGCAGCCACCTGGTTTCATCGACGGCCACCACGGAGAGTGGATGTTTGCGCCCGAGCAGTTCGAGGAACTCGCACGCATGTACTGGCACGAGGGTTATCAAATTCATGTGCATTGCACCGGGGATCTCGGCGTTGCGCTTGCGCTCGATGTGCTCGAGAAGTTGCAATGGGAACGACCCAGGTTCGATCATCGATTCACGATCGAGCACTTCGGATTGTCGACCCCCGAGCAGGTGCAGAAGCTGGCCGCACTCGGGGCGATCGTGTCGGCAAATGTGTACTACGTGCACGAACTGGGCGAGAAGTATTGGAGCCACTCGATCGGCCACGAACGTTCATCGCAGATGGCTCGCCTCGGCACGCTCGCCCGCCACGATGTGATGACGGCGTTGCATTCAGATTTCACGATGGCGCCGGCCGAGCCGTTGGTCAGCGCGTGGGTAGCAGCGAACCGCATTGGTGAACAAGGCACCGTTCTCGCTCCTGAAGAACGCATCACCGTGCACCAGGCCTTGCAGTCCATCACGATCAATGCCGCCTATGTGCTCGGCATGGAGAACGAGGTCGGCAGCATCCGCGCCGGCAAGAAGGCTGACTTCACCGTGCTCGAGGCCGATCCCTATGACACGCCTGCCGAAGCTCTCAAGGACATTCCAATCTGGGGAACCGTCTTCGAAGGCAGGCCCTTCCCCCGGCAATCCCCGCCGGTCTAGGACGACGCGCCTCTCACCTGCTACTACTGACTTCGATGACAAATGAGAGCGACGCAACCAATCGGCCGTGGGCCAACACGAAACCCGGCCAATTGTTGGCGCAGGGCCACGGCGCCGGCGACATACTCGAGGCCTACCTGTGGAAGATTCTCGACGAACAACCCGGGTTGCTCGAGCTCGCGGTACACCTCCCCGAACAGCTGAAGAATCCCATGGGCCAGCTGTTCGGCGGCTTCACGCCCACCTATGTCGACATGGTGTCGCTGCACACCGTGCACTCGGGTGAGGCCGAAAACGATCCGTCCTCCGATCGCGCATGGCTCACCACGATCAACATGCGTTGCGACTACTTCGAACCAATCGTCGACGACGTGTTCATCATCCGGGGTGAACTCGTGAACCAGCGCGGACTGACAAGCCTGGTCTCGGCCAAGTTCCTTCAGCGAGGCGTTCTGGCCGCCCATGCGCTAACGACGCTCCGCGAGGTCCCCAACGTTTGACCTCGAGGGCCAGCGGCCCTTGTGCAGATCTTCACAACGTGCCACGCTGGGCCATGGCCCACATCGAGGTGATACCCGACGACGAGTGGACGGGCAAACTCGCCGAGCTCTACGCGGGGGTCGTCGATCGCACCTATGGGCGAGTCGACAACATCATCGCGGTGCATTCGCTCAACCCTCGCGGACTCGCCGCCCACCAAACGTTGTATGCATCGGCGATGGCCGGCACAGCCTCGCTGCGCAAAGTCGAACGCGAACTCATTGCACTGGTCGTGAGCCTCGAGAACGAGTGTCATTATTGAGTGGTTCACCATCGGCGTGGTCTACGCCGACTTCTCAAGGATGATGCGCTCGTCGCCAAGGTCGAGGCCGATTGGCAACATGCTGGGCTCAGCGATGCCCAGCACGCCATGTTGGCCTTCGCTCTCAAGCTCACTTGCACGCCGGGCGACATGACTTCGGCCGACGCCGACGCATTGCGGTCGGCCGGCTTCAGCGATCGTGACATCCTCGACATCACCGAGGTCATCGCGTATTACGCATACGCCAATCGAATCGCCGACGGTCTCGGTATCGCTACCGAAAGCTGGATTCCGTGACGCACCCTGCTAGACGCTGAACATCGCACCCAGCGGGGCGCTGGTGTCGAGCAATCGCTTGGCGCAGTTCTTTAGCGCTGCATTCGCAACGCGGTCGAACCCGCTGCCGACGCTGACTCGTCGGACGCCAACGGCACCGAGGTCGTCAAGCGAGAACAACTGCCCCGGCATGCCAATGAGCACATTGACGGGCACACCCACCGATGACACCACCGCCGACACCTGCTCGATCGTGGTCAGCCCGGGGGCATAGACCGCGGAGGCACCCGCTGCTTCGAACGACTGCAGTCGCTGAATCGTCGCGTCCAGA
>JBDNHG010000820.1:0-2728 GCA_041688925.1 Acidimicrobiales bacterium
GGTCGATCACGATGACATTGCGAATATTGATGTGAGCTGCCATGGCGGCCATGGCCAGATTTTTCGGCGTGCCCGGATTGTCACGGTCGATCTGGATGATGGCCAAGAATCCGTTTCCGTACGGAGGGATGTGCACGTCGGCGGTGGCATCGAGGTGGCGAACGAAACGACGCAACAGCGGTTCACGGGGCAACACATTGCCGATGTAGATGTGCTCGTACCAGCCCGGAATGATCGTCTGATAGATGGGGTCGTCGCGCCACGAGATGCAGGTCACCTCGAGCGTTGGGCTGTTCCAAGGTTCGCCGTGATAGCCGTGAAATTCCGCGAGCGGGCCCTCCATCTCTCGTACCGCAGGGTGAAGGAGTCCTTCGACCACGACCTCGGCCGCTGCCGGAATATCGACATCGACTGTGCGACCTGGGCAGACCTCGATACCTCGGCCTCGTATGGCGCCGGCGATGAACAGTTCGTCGACCGGCGTCTTGACGCCGGCGGCAATCATGATCGCCGGGTCGAGCCCAATTGCCAGCGCGATCGGGAACGGCGCGTCTGGGTCTTCGCGCGATTTCCAGAACGTCCCGACGTCTCGCCATTCGTTGACGTTGAACCCGAACCGGGTAGGTCCGAGTCGCAACATTCGGTTGTAGCCCAGGTTGCCTCGCCCCCCAATGGGGTCTTTGGCCACGGTCACGGCACCGGTGATGAACGCGCCTCCATCGCCACGACTATGGGTTGGAATCGGAAGCATGGCCGTATCGATGTCATCACCAACGACATGGTTGGCGTGCCACGCCGCGGTATCGACGCGAACTGGTGCAATACCGTTGGCAGGGTCGAGCACTCGTTCCATGACATCGATCACCTCGTTGGGTTCACATCCCAGGGCGAGCGCGGCGCGGCGATGTGAAGTAACGCTGCCGCAAAAGATCGGCCACGCGCTTCCGGTGGCGTTTTCGAAGAGGCCAGCGCCGGTATCGGTGCGGGCAAGTGAGGCCGCTACATCGGCCAGTTCATGCACCTGAGATACTTCGTGTGTGATCCGTGCCAGTTGGCCGGCATCGTCGAGCGCCGTGATGTAGCTGCGCAGATCGTGAATATCGGCCATTTGAACTCCTTGATCACGCCGAGCGGGCTGCAAAGAAGCCAGTACCCGCGGCTCTGCCACACTAGTGCCGGCCCCCGCAACGTTCGGCAGTCGAACACATCCGTGCGGCGGCACCGGCGGCTCGGCCCGAGACTTACGCGGACGCTAGGGTTCCGATTGATCGATTACTGACTCAAATAAAGGATCTTCATGGTGCAGTACGGCGTATTCATTTTCGGCGCAGTGCCGATGCTCGACGCCGGGCCAGGTGACCCTCAGCCGAACCAACGTCGTGCGTCAAACGAACAAGTTTGGGAAACAACCGAGCGCATCATTGATGTTGGCGTGCTGGCAGATGAACTCGGCTACGACTATTTCTTCTTCACCGAACATCATTTCCAACACGAGGGCTACGAAGTCGTTCCGAACGCGCTTCTCGCGGGCACGGTGTTGGCCGAACGCACCGAGCGCATCAAGATCGGCGCGCTTTGCCATGTGGTGCCGCAATGGCATCCCCTGCGGTTCGCCGAAGACTTCGCGTCACTGCACAACTTCTCTGGTGGCCGCGGTGTGCTCGCGGTTGGCCGCGGCACCGTGCCTCGAGAGGCGATGCCACTTGGGGCCATCGTTGGCAGCACCGATAACCCGGTGAAACGCGCCGAACAAGACACGACGAATCGAGAGGTATTCGCCGAGGCCATGGACGTCGTCGATCTAGCGCTCAACAACGAGCGGTTCAAGTATCACGGCAGCCACTTCTCGTTTCCGCCGGCGGGTATCCCCGATCGAGGTTCTGTCACCGAAGAGCTCACCCTGGTGCCGCGCCCGCTCACGCCGTATGAGACGTGGCAGACGGTCACGTCACCTCCGACGTTGGAAGCAGTCGCCCGACGCGGCTATGGCGGGGTGTGGTGGAATCTTCACCCCGATCTCATGAAGGCACAGTGGGCACAGTTCGCTGACTACTGGGCCGACGAGCACGGCGAGACCCTCGAGCCCGGTGAGCAGTGCATGGTCGTCATGAACATCCGGATTGGCGACACCCGAGACGAAGCCATGGCCGCGGCCCGGCCTGGCTTTGACGAACACTGGAAGTTCCTTGCTCCCTATGGACGGACAAAAGGTTTCCGCGGACCTGACGGAGGTATTCCGCCCGCGGACTGGATCCCGACACTCGAAGATGCCATCGAGCAGGGTCTCGCGCTCGTTGGCACTGCCGACGAAGTCGCAGCCCAGCTGAGCGAGCGGATAGCGCATGTGTCGGCCAAGAACGTGGCGTTCTTCCCGCTGTGTTTGGGCGACACCTACGATCACTATGAAGACCAGGTTCGACGCATTGCCCAAGATGTGCTTCCTCACGTCGTGTCGTGATACCGATCATCGACATATCGGCGCTAGGCCCAACAGCTGGCGATTCGGCACGGGTTCGTTGCATCGAGGCAATACACAGCGCCTGCCTCGACACCGGATTCTTTGTGGTCGTAGGCCATGACCTCCAGCACCTGATCGAGGCAATCTTCGACGCGGCCCACCAGTTCTTTGCCTTGCCGCAGCCCGTCAAGGAACGGGTGCCACGGCTCGATCGGTATGGGTTCGTTCCTCACGCATCGACGGCGATCGACACCACCCGCCAGAGCATGA
>JBDNHG010000821.1:0-2485 GCA_041688925.1 Acidimicrobiales bacterium
ACGCGAGCCATGTGGTCGATGATGTACGGCACCGGCATGTCATCGAGCAGACCGCTGTAGTGCGGCAGGTACTTGGCGTCGAAGTGCAACACGATGTGCCAGCCAAGCGGTTTGACCCGATGCACCAGCCGCCAGAAGCTGTCGAGATCGGGCGCCCCTCCGAGGTGGGCGACAAAATTGAACCTGATGCCCCGCACCTGATTGTCGTGCAGATACGCGAGGTCCTTGTCGGTGAATGACTCATCGATCATCGCCACGCCGGCATAGCGCCCGTTGCCCCGCTGGATTGCGTCGACCATTGCGGCGTTGTCGGTTCCGTGGCAACTCGCCTGCACGAACACTGCCCGACTCAGACCAAGGCGCTCTTGCAGCCGCTCGAAGTCGTCGATTCCTGAGTCGGGAGGTGTGTAGGTGCGATTGGGTGAGAACGGAAACTGTGCTGCCGGCCCAAAGACATGACAATGGGCATCACACGCATGGGCAGGAGGCACGTAGCGGGTCGGCTTCGACGCCAGCGGCACGGGCCCAGCCACGGTCGGCACCGGCAGCCCCTCGTGAGGTGAATTCGCGTGGGGTGAGTTGTCCTGGGGTGAGTTGTCCTGGGGTGGATTATGGGTTGCCATCGGGCGATCCTTCTATCAGCGTGATCAGCAGGGCCGGGCGAACACGTCGCCGTCCATGAGTTTGCGAGCGGTGCGGATGATGCCGGCACGTTCGATCACTGGTTCACCGGCAACCATTTCGATCGAGACCGCGGCTTCGAACAAGCCGGTCGGATGCTCGAGCACAACGACGCCACCGGCCGCCTGAACCAGCAATTCGCTTGCGGGCGAACCGGGAAGCAGCGCCGTAGTTGCCACCGATACTGCGCCGAGGACGCCAATCGCGTCGTGGCAGCGATGGGGAATGAACGTGCGCGTGCTGAGGTGGCCGCCCTCGCGAGGGGGCGAAACCATCGTCAGCTTGGGCACCGTTGTGTCGGCGACATCGCCGAGGTTCATCAGTCGACCGGCGGCCAGGCGGATCTCTTCGAGCCGCGCTCGCAGCGCCGCGTCAGCCTCGAGTTCGGCGCACGATTCGGTGCCGGCAATGCCAAGCGCATCGCCGCGCATGACCACGACCGGCATGCCATTGTCGACCAGCGTGCACGCAACACCACACACCTCGTCGACGATGTTTCCGGTCGGCAGCAACGCGCCGCACGAGCTGCCGGCGATGTCGTCGAAGTCGAGACGGATCGGCGACGCTGTTCCCGGAACGCCAGAGATGGCGACGGGGTGCGAAATGGCAGCGCCGTCGTAGACGGGTTGGCCATTCGAGACAGCGAACGTCGCCTGAGCCTGCGAGTCGGTGTTGAGCATTGCGATGCGCACGGTCGCCGAACGCGCCGCTGCGTCGACGGCCACCAACCCCCGCTCAACCGCAAACGGCCCGACGCCTGCGAGCAGGTTGCCGCAGTTTTGACGATCGCTGACCAGCGCCTCGTCGACGCCAACCTGGAGGAAGAGGTACTCGACATCTGCCAATCCGCTCGTCGCTCGCGCCACGATCGCCACCTTGGCCGTCAGCGGGTGGGCACCACCAAGACCATCGATCTGACGAGCATCAGGTGTTCCCATGATGCGCATGAGCAACGAATCGCGCTCGTTCGCATCGGCGGGCAGGTCGTCACGAAGGAAGTAGGCGCCCTTGGAGGATCCCCCACGCATGATCATGCATCGGACGGTTTCTTGCACCCCCGAAGTATGCCGCATTGTTCACAACATTGTCTACGATCCAACACTGCCTAGATCCAACACTGCCTAGATCCAACACTGCCTAGATCCAACACTGCCTAGATCCAACACTGCCTAGATCCAACACTGTCTATGACCCAGCGTGACCGGCCTCGAGCTGCTGCTCCAGCTGGTAGAGCACTTCGTAACACGGCATGACCTGGGCGACACTCGAGTTCGGCTCACGCCCTTCACGGATCGCGGCGAAGAATTCACGATCCTGCAACTCGATGCCGTTCATCGACACGGCGACATTGCTCACGTCGATCACCTCGTCGCGGCCCGTAATCAGATCGTCGTAACGAGCGAGATAGGTGCCGTTGTCGCAGATGTAGCGGAAGAACGTGCCGAACGGTCCGTCGTTGTTGAACGACAACGAAAGCGTGCAGATCGAACCCGACTCGGTCTTGAGCTGAATCGACATGTCCATCGCAATGCCAAGTTCAGGATGGTGCGGCCCTTCCATCACGTTGGCGGCCACGACCCGTTCACCGGTCTGATACTGAAACAGGTCGACGGTGTGCGCGGCGTGATGCCACAACAGGTGGTCGGTCCAGCTGCGAGGCTCACCGGCAGCGTTGGTATTCGTGCGGCGGAAGAAGTAGGTCTGCACATCGAGCTGCTGGATGGCGAGCTCGCCACCACGCAACTTGTTGTGCACCCATTGATGCGACGGATTGAACCGCCGCGTGTGGCCGACCATGCACACC
>JBDNHG010000822.1:0-2877 GCA_041688925.1 Acidimicrobiales bacterium
GCCCGCCACTGCGAACGGATGCCAATAGCGCCGTAGGTATTCGCCGGTCGGCGTGCCAGCTTCGACCTCGATCAAGTCGGCGTCGAACTGTGGCGGAGCCAAGCCGTAGGCCGTCCCCGTGTCGATCTGCACCGCTGTCTCGCTCAGACTGGTCATTGTTCCCCCTGGTGATCTCTTCGCAGCTTTGCACGTTGGCGGCGCCGCTGAAAGCGCTGCGTCGCATGACGCCATATGTCGCTCCGGCAATGTCAAAGAAACTTGATATCAAGTCAAGTTGTCTTTACATTGAGAGTGTGACGCGAATAGCGGACCAAGGACAGGACAACCGGGTGCGAGTGTTTCGGCGACGTGCCGAGCTCACCCAGGCCGATCTGGCCGCCGCGGTGGACGTCAGCCGGCAGACCGTGATTTCGATCGAGGCCGGTGACTATTCGCCGTCGGTGCACCTTGCACTTCGGCTTGCCGACGTGCTCGGCGCAACCGTCGAAGCACTTTTTGGAGACGAGGAAGAATGACCATGACAGTCGAACGACAGCACAAGGCCTCTGGGGTCGACGGTGCATTGCGATGGATCGGTGATCTCGATCACCCGTTCTACCAAGACGAACGGCGTCGCTTCATCTGGTACGAGGCCTCGGCGATTGGCTTCCAGCTGATGCTGTCGTCTCAGTTCCTGATCGGCGGCATCGCCAGCTGGTCTTCGGACGAGATGCGTCGCTGTACGCTCTCATCGGCATAGCGCCGGCCGCGCTCACGTCGGTGATCGTGATGGCGTATACCTAGCGTCGCGGCGCACAGTTCTTTGCCGGAGCGTCTGAGCTGCGACGCAGCCGTGGCATCGCTGGGTTTGTCATCATTGCGGTGTGGATCGCCGGCCTTGCCAGAGTGGCGTTCGAATTGCCTGGCAGTAACGGCGATTCTGGGTTCGACGGCGGGTTGATCGTAGGAGCCGTGGCTGGCCTCTTCGCTGGTGTGGCTGCGGCGTTGTGGATGAAGCGCAAAAATCGCCTCGCCGAGCAGGCCGCAGGCGACGACGAGTGACCCCGTTCGGGCGTTAGGACTTGTACTCGGGTTCGCCTCCGCCACGAACTCGGGTCATGCCGCCATCGACGGCGATGGTTTCGCCGGTCACATAACTCGACAGGTCCGATGCGAGGAACAAGACCACATCGGCGATGTCCTGGCTCTGCCCCCACCGTCGCAGTGAAACTCCGGCTTCGAGCTTCTCGATCAGGCCAGGGACAGTCCGGCGGCTTTCCTCCCAGATATCGGTTGCGATTATGCCGGGCGCAACCGAGTTGACCCGGACTCCATGGCGACCCCAATCAGCGGCGAGCGCACGGGTCATGGCATCGACGGCTCCCTTGGTTCCCGCATAGGCAACTCGGCCGAGCGGGCCGGCGAGGCCGGCAATCGACGAGATGTTGATGATCGAGCCGCTGCCTCGCTCGACCATCGACGGGCCAAGGCCAACACTCAACATGAGCAGCCCGCGGACGTTGATATTGAACACATCGTCGACATCGGCCTCGGTCAACTCGTCAGGCGTTCGCCGCATCGCTATGCCGGCGTTGTTCACGAGGATGTCGACTCCGCCGTGTTCGCCAAGCACCCGTTTGGCCAACGCGGTACCTGCACCGGCAGGCGCAAGGTCGCACTCGATGATCTGGGGATCGTTTGCAAGTCCGGCAGCCACTCGTTCTATATCGGCCGCAGTGCGACTGTTCAGAATGACCTGAGCACCGGCCGCATCAAGCGTCTGCGCTATCGCCTCGCCGATACCGCGGCTCGCCCCGGTCACGAGTGCTTTCTTTCCCTGAAGATCAATCATGTCGCAGTGTTACCCAACCAATGTCACCCTCGCCAACCCAGCCGAATTGTCCAGGCGCCAGGCGCCTGGACATTTCGAGTCAGCCGACGGGTGGGCCGACATAGCGGGCCTTGGGCCGCATGATCTTGTTGTTGGCTGCTTGCTCGAGAATGTGGGCGCCCCAGCCGACGACACGGCTGCTGGTGAAGGTTGGCGTGAACATGTCTTGGTCGATGCCTGCGAGGTCCATCACCACTGCGGCGTAGAACTCGACATTGGTGACGATGGTTGCTCCAGGTTTCGAGTCGGCGAGGAAGGCCAACATGCGGGTCTCGATTTCGATCGCTCGTTCGACGAGTTCGCCTCCGAGGCCGATCGCTGTCTCTTTGAGCAGCATCGAACGGGGGTCTTCGGCCCGATAGACGGCGTGGCCGAAGCCCATTAGTTTGCGTCCTGCCTCGAGCTCGGCCCGAGCCCACGCCTCGGTGTTCTGCGGATTGCCGATTGCTCCGATCATGTCGAGCACCCTGCTGGGCGCCCCGCCGTGTAGTGGGCCAGATAATGCGCCGACCGCGCCGGCATACGCGCTGCCGACACCGGCGCCGGTGCTTGTGATCACTCGAGCGGTGAACGTCGATGCGTTGAATCCGTGGTCGGCGGTAAGCAGCAGGTAGGTCTCGACGGCCCGGGCGAGTCGCGGGGAGGGAGTGGAGCCGGTGACCATGCGCACATAGTCGGAGGCGTGGCTCAGGCTCGGGTCTGCATCGAGTGGCGACTCGCCTCGGTTCAGCCGGTAGAGAGCGGCAAGGATCGTGGGTGCCGCTCCGATCACGCGCAGCACGCGAGTGCGTCGCTCGTCGGGGGTGAGATCCAGTGTGGGTGTGTCGTCGACGATCAGCGAGATCGCTGCTCGCAGCCCAGAGAGGGGACCGCCGATGTGGGGGGCAATCGCCGCCAGCGCCTGCATTGTTGCCGGCTCGATGTGGCGGTTGCGGGCCAGTTCGGCGCGGAAGGCGCCTTCTGATCCTTGGTCTGGCAATGCGCCATCGATCAGCAATGTGGCCGCA
>JBDNHG010000823.1:0-4317 GCA_041688925.1 Acidimicrobiales bacterium
ACGGCAAGTGCGTTCTCGAACGCGTGCTCATAGAGGCGGCGACGGCCAACCGCGGTCGACGACGCAATATGTGGCGTGACGATCACGTCGTCTCGCCCGAGTAGCGGGTGGCCGACCGGCAGCGGCTCGGGATCGGTCACGTCGAGGCCCGCTCCGGCAAGGTGCCCCGAGTCGAGAGCTCGCAGCAATGCGTCGTGATCGACGAGTGGCCCGCGGGCGCAGTTGATCAGATACGAACCGGCAGGCATGGCAGCGAATGACTCGTCGTTCATCATGTGTCGCGTGTCAAGCGTCGACGGCGCGTGCAGCGACAACACCTGCGCTGACGCGATGACCTGATCGAGCGGGGCCAGCGTGACGCCGTCGACAGGTGAGCTGTCGAGGAACGGGTCGCACGCCATCACCGTCATGCCCAGCGCCTGGCCCACGACGGCGACGCGGCGTGCGATACGGCCCATGCCAATGAGTCCAAGCGTGGCTCCGTCGAGTTCGAGCGACGTGGCCGTGCCCGGTCCCGCAAGTCCTTGGGCCGCCCGCTGCTGCTTGGCCGTGAGTTCCTTGGTGACCGACATCATCAGGGCGATCGTGTGCTCAGCGGTCGAGACGGTTGGCGAGTCGGGGCCGTTACAGACCACGACTCCAGCTGCCTCGGCGGCGGCGATGTCGACGTTGTCGTAGCCGATGCCTGCCCGCGAGATGACCCTGAGATCAGGGAACTGTGCGAACCGCTCGGCGTCCCATCGGTGCGCGATACCGATCACGGCAGCCGGAGCATCGCCGAGCGTCGAGTCGTCTGCGCAGATCAGATCGGCCCGCCCTGCGAGGTAATCGATGTCGGCCTGCTCGATAGGGCGGTCGATGTGAATGATGTGCCGGTCTGCCATAGCCGCACACTATGACGATGATGGCACCCGTGCCAGGAACAGATCCCGTCCCGGTCAGTCGGTCGGTACCCGTTCCAGCGAAAGTGAAAGATCAGATAGGGGCGTCCACAGCGACCCACGCGCTCTTGCGCAAGGACGGACGCACTATTACCCTTACATTCATGACAGAAGTAAAGAAACGGAAACGGGGCGTGTCCACCATCAGTTCAAAGAATCAGATCACGATTCCGGCCGATGCGCTTCGCAACGCCGGGCTCGAGGTCGGCGACCGCGTCGTGGCGCACGCTGATGGAGCGGGACGGGTAATTTTGGAACGCGAACACGACGTCATCGCCCAGTTCGCGGGAGCGCTCAGCGGTGTTTACCTCCCGAACGAGTTGGACGAACTTCGTTCCGAATGGGACTGATCCATCTCGATGCCGGCGTGATCATTGGTTTTCTCAATGGCGACGACGCCCACCACGGCGCCGCGCTGGCTGCGCTCTCGGACGCGCTCGATCAGAACCATCAGATGCAGATCGCTGCGTCGGCCTTGGCAGAGTGCCTCGTCGGACCTGCCCGCAACGGCACGGCGGCGATCACAGTCGTCCACGACATGCTCGGCCGACTGCCCGTGTCAGTCGTACACCTCGATGCAGAAATTGCGACACGAGCCGCGGTACTTCGCTCGCGTCACCGAGGTCTGAAACTGCCCGATGCCTTGGTAATCGCTACTGCGGCGCACACCGACGCCGATCGCCTCATCACCACCGACCGAAAGTGGCCGACGGCCAAAGCCATGAAGCTGACCGTTGCAATCGTGCAAATCGGAACTCACCAAGCCGTCTCGTGCGTGCCCTATCACCGCGGCGCGTACCACTCGGTGCGCTCTCAACAATGGCGACCACCGCGACGGCCTCCTTTGAGCCTTCGCATGGGTGTGCTCGAGCACGGTGGGGCCAATCCGGCTTGACATTCCCATTCGCAGCAACGCGCTGCTGGCTGGACGGCTAGCGGTCGGCTTCGGTTGACGCCGAAGCGGGGTTGGCGGTGTCGAGGCCGTTGCGGGCGGCGGCGGCAAGAAGTTGCTTGTCGGCTGTGGCCATCACCGTGGCGTTCGCTGCAAACGCTGCCGCCAGATGGACGGCGTCATATCCACGAAGGCCCTCACTTTCGGCTAGGTCAGCTGCTGCGATCATCAACGCTGAATTTACAAGGACGCGATCTACCTGGCGCCACAAACCCTCGAGTTCAGCTCTAGCGATAGCGTGACCCTCGCTGCCGATGCGGCCGGCCCGGGCAGCGGCGGCCAAAGCGGCACGAGCCTCAACGTAACCGATATCGGCACACACGACGTACTGCGAATCGAGCCACAGGCGCTGAGCGGCGTCGGATCCGGCCTCGTCGTCGACCAACAATTTCAGCAGAACCGACGTGTCGACATAGGTGATCAACGGCGTTGGTCGGCCACGAGTTCAGCCACCGAGCGACCCGGCTCAACTATGGCTTGCTTCTTCGGCAACTGCCGCTTCGTGGTGGGCGCGGGCACAACGATGCCTGCCTCGATAAGCGCCTGCCGAGTGTCGACCACCGACCCGACTGCGGTCAAGCGAGCTATTGGCGTTCCGTGTTGCGTCACGATTACCTGTACTCCGGCCTTGACTTGTTCGAGGTAGCGAGACAGTTGGTTCTTCAGTTCCCTGACCCCGACCGTCACGTTGACCTCGTCAGCCGTTGTAGCTTCAATCATTCGCCAATTGTAGCTACACTTACGTCTGTGTATCGAGCCGACTCAAGCCCGCAGTAACCGCGCCAGTTACAGATCCCGTCTCGGTCAGTCGGTCGGTACCCGGGCGGCAGCGGCAGCATCGCCGGGTCCACCTCGATCGAGCAGCCGAGCGATAGCGGCTTCACGATGGGCGACATCGGCGTTGCCCCCGTATTTGAACTTGGCGCGGACGTCGTCGATGGTGAGCCGGATGCCTCGAATGGCCTTGAACAATTTGCGGTGCACCAACGGATCTTGAAGACCGCCACCAGGCTCGACGTCAGCGAGTTGGGTTCGCAAGATCGCAGCGATCTCATCAGGCTCGTCGATGACCTCGACCGTTCCGATGATCTGCACGGCGCCGTAGTACGTCGTGGGCACCCCGAGCGATGGGTCCTCATCACCAATGGCCTTCCACGCGCCAGGGATATAGGCCCAGTCGCCGGCCACACTCAGCACCGCATGTGGCGTCGCCGCCATCGCATCGAAGACCGGGTTCGGTTTGGCAAGGTGGAACACGACGTCGGCCTCGCTCAACACGAACTGCGTCGGCACCACGACTGGCACGTGGCCAGCACCCGTCACCGCGAAGTGCCCGAACCCCTGCTGGTGCACGAACGTGCGCCATTGGGTTTCGTCGGCAGCCATATCATGTGGACAAATCAGCATGCGCCGAGCCTAGAACGATTGCCTTCGGCCGGAAGCGGCTTTAAAAGTCGACGACCTCGCCGTCGAGACCAGCATTGCCGCTGCGCTTTGTCTTGTACAAAACGCCGGCCGCCAGCGCAATGGCAACCAAACCTGCGGCTACGAAAAGGCCGGTGCGACTGGTGCGACTGGTCTCGATCTGGGCGATCAAATCCTGTTCGAGACTCGTATCACGTTCGGCGATGGCGGGCGCTCCAAAGGCGGCTGCCAGGACCTCGTCGGCGTTCTCGCCCCTGAGGTCCAGGTCAACGCCATTGACGTCAGCGATCATCGTGTAGTCGCGTGTGCCCAGGGGTCGACCGCTCGTTCCCCATCCGCAGGTGGTGGGCGGCTCACTGCTGCGGTCCTCGGGGCTGATCGCCCGAGCGCTCGGATCTTCTGGCCACTGGCCCCACATTTCGACAGGGACGCTGACCCCGCCACGAGACCAATCGTCTTTGGGCTCGACAGTGTGAATCGTCTCATAGACATACACACCGAGCACCTTGATCGTGGCGTCATCGTCGTGAGACCACTCGCGATAGTCACGGGCGAGTTGGCTGTCGGGTTCGTTGAAATCACCTGCGGCGAGGTGATCGAGGGTCACAGCGAAGGTGGGAGCGATCGAGCACGCCCCTGCCGGCCGTGGAGAAACGACGAAACCAGCAAACGTCATCGAAACGATCAAGGCGACGGCCACAGGTCTCTTCACCCGCTGCACTCTACGAAATCGGCTCCCCACCCGCGAGCTTCCACCAGCAATGCTCGAGTGCATACGGGGTCGGAGGACATACGCACTCCCACCGCAACGATTTGGCAGCCGTTGCTGATCGAAAGCAACGCAGGTTCTAAGGTCGCGACATGGATCTTCGACTTGATGGAAAAACAGCACTTGTCACCGGCGGTTCGCGGGGCATCGGCAAGGCGATCGCCAAGGCGTTCGTCGACTCGGGCGCCGAGGTCATGATCACGAGCCGCAAGGCCGAGTCATGTGAAGAG
>JBDNHG010000824.1:0-4351 GCA_041688925.1 Acidimicrobiales bacterium
AGAGGTGAGAGCCATTGCTCGCGAGTCTCTTCACCGCGTTGTCGTGCAGATCGAGCGCTCCGGCGAAGACAACCTGGCCGCCGTTTGCTTGAAAGAGTAACACCTCGCCCGTGTAGGTGCCAACGGCGAGGACTGCACCGTCCGACTGTGCCGATCCGGACGCACCCGATTCTGCTTGGGTCACTGTGGCTTGCGGTAGCACTGTGGCGCAGTTCAGTGGCGATCGGTGTTGATACAGCACCGATCCGGTCGCGGCGTCGAACAGTTCGCCGGTCTGGCCGCCGGTGATGACTCGTCCATCCCAGTCGGTGAGGAAATTGCACAGGCTGCCCATCGGCACGGGGTCGCCTGCATTGGATTGCACGATCCCAGCATCGCCCACAGTGAGCTGTTGACCAGCGGCGCTGAGCACGGCGTTGATGCCGGGCGTCGGCCGTGACTGGCCATGGCACCATGACCCTGATTCGAGGTCGAGCGTCATATAGGACGAACCAAACGATCCGCAGACCAGGCGCTGTGAGCCCAGAAAGTCGGCACTGCGTGCCCACACCTCGACGGGCAGGTCATAGGTAGACGACAGAGCGAGCTCACCATCGACGAACGTCCAGAGCTTGACGGTTCGGTCATAACTCATCGACGCAATCTGCCCCGCCCCATCATGGGCGAGTCGTTTGACACCTGAGCTATGCGCGTTGGTTGCCACCCTCGTCGCGCCGTCGAACATCACGATCTGTCCGTCGTCGCTGCCGGCCAATACCACACCGTTGGGCAACACCAGCACGGTGTCGGTCTCGACGCCATCGAGGTCAAGAGTCTGGATCTGGCGGCCGGTGGCAGCGTCCCATCGTCGGATCGTGCCATCGTCGCCGCTCGAGGTCACCTCGGTGTCGTCGCTGTTCCAGGCGACCGAGATGACGTCGGCGGTGTGCCCGGCGCCGGTCCACAGAAGCTCGCCACCAACATCGAAGACCCGCACATAGTGATCGCGACAGGCCGTGGCGAGCCGCGTGCCGCTCTGGCTGGGTGCACACATTTCGACATCGTCGTCGTGGCCGGAGTACACCGTGAGCAACCGCAGATCTGAGGCCCTCCAGCGACGCGCTGTGCGGTCGCTGCTGGCGCTGAAGATGTCTTGGTTTTTGAAGACGCACATGTTCACGAGGTGGTCGTGCTGTGAGCGGGCCAACGACTGGCCCGATGCTGCATCCCACAAAATGAGTTGGTTGTCGTATCCGGCCGTGGCAACCAAACCTCGACTGGTGGCAACTCCGCTGATTGGCCCGACGTGTTCGATCATGGTCGCGGTCCGATCTCGAGTGCCATTGCATCTCGTTGTGATTGAAGAGCCGCCCGGCTGGCCGCCACGTCACGCAAGACGGTTGAGCAGCGTCGGCGTTACAGCTCAGCTGCAGAAATCGCGGGGCGAAACCCGATGTAGATGTAGTCGTCGCTGGGGTAGGGACCATGGCGGCGAGCGCAGCGGGCCAAGTCGCCGCCGCGATTGAACGACCCGCCGCGCAGCACGCGGTAGTCGCCGAGAGCGTCGGTCAGATCGTCTTGGATCGGATTGCCGCCGGGGTACGGCGCATAGTCGGTCGAGGTCCATTCCTCGACGTTGCCGGCGAGGTCGACGACACCAAACGGCGAGGCAGCGTGGCGATACGCGTTCACGGGTGTGGTGGCGGCAATGCCCGCCTCGACGGTGTTGCACATGGTGCGATCAAAGGCGTCGCCCCAGGGGAAGTCGCGTGCCTCGCCTCCTCGGGCAGCGTGCTCCCACTCGGTCTCGGTGGGCAGACGCCACGTCCGCCCGCTGAACGAGCTGACCCAAGACAAGTAGTGCTCGGCCACGGCGATGCCGGGATCCCACACCGGATGGTCATCTGGTTCGCCTCGGTTGATTGACTCAGGAGTGTGTCCGCCGGCGGCGATCAAGCAGCGGCGGTAGTCGCCATTGGTCACTGGGTAGCGGCCGATCGCATACGCGTCGAGGGCGACGCGATGTTGGGGCTGTTCCTTGCGGATCCACGACTCGAAGTTCGCTTCATAGGCAGGATCGATCAGGTGTGCCAGCCAGCGATCGACGGTGCGACTGACGCCGGCATCGGTCGAGCCAATCAAGGCCTCACCATCATCGATCGAGACCAGATCGACACCATCAACAAACAAGTCATCCACCTTGCCCGGACGAACGACACCGCGAGGTATTACAGGCTAAGCGCAAGGGAACGGGCGGGGCATCGCCTCATGGCAGCGCCGCCGACCGACGCCACCGGCCCACCGCGGCTGGTCAGCATCCGCAGGCAGTTGGCGACACGGCCTGCGCGCCCAATCTCAGATGACGGACTAGATTGGGCGTTCGGGAACCTAAAGACTGGGCGTTTGCGTCCGACAGGCAAGGGTGTGAGTCTGCCGATGAACACGCGACGAGACGTGGACGCAGAGACTGTCGACGCTGCCGGCGAACCAACGCCAGAGCGCAGGCGCATTCCATCGTGGTCATTCGCGGTAACGGCGGTGGTGCTGGGATTCATCTGGCCGGGCGGGCGCCGTGTGCTCGCTGACATGACCATCGAACTCGTGATGATTGGGCTGCTCTACGTTGCGGTCACGCGAACGCCAGCCTTCAAAGACTGGTTGGCGGTCATGCCACGTTCGGCTCGTCGATGCGGAAAAGTCGTGATCGGAGCGATGGTCTTTGTCCAACTCTTCAGCATCTCAACAGCCGCTTTCCCGCTGACGCAATGGGCGATGTATTCCCAAAAACCGGCTGATCTTGTGGTGTCCTATGACCTCGTCGGTTATACGGCCTCGGGTGACGAGGTCGATTTCGTCCCGAGCCTGACCAACAGAACCATGTCGACAGAGCTGGCAACCTTCACCGTGCGAACTCTCGCTGAGCAACTGGTGTTGGCTCGCCTCGACCCGTCCGAGCCCGAACACCTCGATGAAACCGAAGAAGAGCTCGAGCAGGTGATCGAGCTGCTTGCCGAGCTGCACAGTAAGCGCTCTCCAGATTCTGTGGTCGTCGAGGTGGTCATCCTGCGGTCGACTTTTGACTCTGAACAACGGCGCACCGGCGACGGCGTGACCGAGACATTCTGGCGGCAGCAGGTGGGGTTGTCATGATCCATGACACAACGACGAGTCGCGGGGCCGGCTTCGTGCGCTCATGGATATTCTCGATTTGGGTTCTGTATGTGGCCGGCAACATGACCCACGCCATGGCAGTGTTCCCTCGCTCGCAGTTCCAACCTGTTGGATTGTTGCGAATTCTGCCCGACAGCTTCTACGACGTTCTGCTCACCTCTGCTGGCCTGCGCACGCTCGATTTGGTTCTGATCGCCGGCCTCGCTGCGTGTGCACTTGGTGTGCGTCCGTGGAGGTTGGTGGCGATTCCGACCGTCCTTCTGCTCACATTGCAGCAGGGAATTCCGCGCGGTTTGTTCGATTACATGAATCACAACGAGCTCAGTGCTTTGTACGCGACCTATGTATTCGCCATGTTCCCGGCCACCGGATTCTCGGTATTTGGATCGGCTCGAACCAAAGCAGAATCGTCGGCGGATGATGTCACCAGCCGATTCTTGATGGTGTTGGCCACTTCGGTATTTGTGGTGCCCTATTCGTTGATTGCATTGCGTCGGCTGGGCTGGAGCGATTGGTCGATTTGGTCGAGCGATCTGCTGCCCTCCTACATCGCTCAGTACTCGTTTGGCGACAGCTGGTACGGCGTTGGGGCGGTCGGGCAAACCGTGCTGGGTTCACCGTGGATATTGCGAGCGCTCACGATCAGCTTCCCAATCGTCACGGTGCTCGAGTTGCTGGCACCGCTCTGTTTGCTGCACCGACGGTTCCGCTATGTGTGGGTCGTCGTCGTCGCCGGCTTCCACATTTCGACGTTGTTGCTGATGGACATCTTCTTTTGGCAATCGCTGATGCTGTTGCCGGTGCTGCTACTTGACGGCGATGTCATGCTTCGCTGGTTCGACAAGCTCACGAACAGGCGCGACAAACACGACTCGCTGCATGGTCACGCGTCGGTTGAACCCAACGCCGCCTTGCGGTAGCTGCTGCTGAACAGCGACGGTACTTCCTCGAGCGGAGCCTGATCCTGCTGCTCGCTCAGGTGCCGGCGAGTTCGATAAGCAGGCGTCGTGTGCGGTCGAGCGAGTCGCGTTTGTCGTCGCCGACAGGGAACGGGGCCGCCCATACGTCGGTGGCGCCGGCGTCGACGAGTTCTTGCAGTTGGGCTGCGACCGATGCTTCGTCGCCGACGATGGCTGCTTGTTCAGGCGCAGAGATGCCACCAGCAGCAAGGATGCGCTGATAGTTCGGAAGCGTGCCGTAG
>JBDNHG010000825.1:0-3600 GCA_041688925.1 Acidimicrobiales bacterium
AAGACCTTGATGGCGCTGCGGCTGGCCGACGTGTTGACCAGCGACACGCCGATCGTCACCCCCGGGTTCAAAGAAGAACTCGCCGAACACTTCAGCGACGCCGAGATACTCGAACTCGGGTCCGCGCTCGCCGTGGCATCGGGCTGGCAACGGTTCATCGAGGCCTTCGGCATCCGCCCCGACTCATGGACCCCCGACGCGCCTCCTGTGCAACGGCCAGGCAACTGAGTCGGGCACACTGAGCGCACGATGATGAAAGACCGGTACGGGCTCGGGCTGAGCAGCACGTCGACCAAGGCTCGCGATGTCTACGCAGCTGCAGCGGCTGACCCAGGAAAATGGTCCTGTGGTGGCGCGCCGGGAGCCACGCCCAGGTACTCGCCGCTCGCGCGCACAATGGCCTGAAACCCGATGGAGCTCCACGATGTTTCCGATGATCCTTGCGCTCTGGCTGACGTTGTTCGCCGGCGCAATTCTCCTTACTTTGTGGGTTCCAGTTGCCACCCAGCGCAAGCCGGTTCCCATTCTCCTCGCCGGATATAGCCACGCGTTCATCGGCTCCTTGGCCGTCGTTTCATTGACGGCGTACGCGCTCAGCGGGAGCAAAACTGTCGAGATAATCGCAATGAGCCTTCTTGGGGTAGCCGTCATCGCCGGCGTTGTAACCGTCATCATGACGAGGCGCTGGGAGCACGACGACACGACACCAGTCGAGGCCGCCGTGCCGGTAGTCGCACTGGCGATTCATGGAATCTTCGCGGCGCTCACCGTGGCAGGTGCCGTGTGGGTCGTCATCGCTGACCTGTAAGCGTCGGCGAACGATCATGAACGGCGTGCTCAACCGCCTCAAGACCGCAGCACTTCGCTACTCGCCCACCCCGCAGATCGAGCGTGGGCTCAAGTTGCCGATCGACAAGGCTTGCTTCCATGGTGACCCTCCACGGCCAGATCAAGCCGTCGAACCCAATTATCGTGAGCCCCGCTGTAACAGCGAGCCGATGCCTGGCCACGCTGCGGCGTGCTGCCCCCTACTATCTCTCTGTGCGAATTCTCAACATCGTCTCGTCCCCTCGGGGACCGAAATCCGCTTCCATCGCTATTGCAGACGCCTTTCTTAGGGCCTACTGCCGCGAACATCCACACGTCGAGGTCGACACCCTCAATGTGTGGACAGAAGATCTGCCCGACTTCGACAGCGAAGCAATCGAAGCCAAGTACAAAGCTGTCTCCGGTGCGACCATGGACGAGGCCGAAGCCGCTGTATGGACGAAGATCCAGGCACTCGCCGAACGGTTCCGAGCGGCCGACCGAGTGGTTGTTGGCGTTCCCATGTGGAACTTCGCCTACCCATACAAGCTCAAGCAGCTCATCGACCTCGTTAGCCAGCGCGGCCTACTGTTCAGCTTCGACGGCCGGTCCTTCGGCCCAATGCTCTCAACCCCCCGTGCGCTCGTGATCCTCACACGCGGCCAGGGTTACGAGGAGGACGGTCAGACCCCCGCGTCGTTCTTCGATCATCAAACCCAGTACCTGACCTTCTGGCTGAATTTCATCGGCATTACCGATGTCCAAACCATGGTCGTCGAACAGACTTGGGACGATGAGGGACCCGAACGTCTCGCGTCCGGACTGGCCCAAGCCGCAACCTTGGCTCTCACGTTCTGACCCACACCAGGCCTCAGAGCTAGCAATACGCCATACCGCCGACTCAACGACATTGAGGATCACCTCCGCGTCGGAACCCGCCCAGTACCACCGCGGACGATTGCACGATCGTCGTTTCGGCGCTCGATCCGATCAGCGAGCGCCCGAAATCGTTCGGTCGCTGGTCGTCGAAGATCGAAGGTGACGCACAACGATGTCATGCGGCTCCGCTGCTCGTCGGGCACAACCCACCCACCCCTATCGCCGTCACCAGACTCCTAGCCACAACCAACAGGCATGCGTACAAACGGCGGAGCAGCTTGAAGTCATAGAGGTGCACATACCGAGGCGGGAGATACAGCATGCTGAACTGCCCCTCACCTGGTGCGAGCTTGGTCATGTACCGGTCGGCCACCTCCCCCAGAATGAAGTCATCGATCCCATCGACCGCGTTCGACAGAGCTGTCAGCTCAGCGGGCTCGAGCCACCGATCGAGATCCGTGATGAACCGCATGCCGCCCAGTTTGGCCCAGCCTGCGAGGCACCACACATGCCGCACGAGGCAGCGCTCCCGACCTTCGGGTTATGAGTTAGACGACTTGTTGATCTCGTCAAGAAGCGACTCGAGGTATGGCAGTGCCCGCTCGTCCTTCTCGCTATTCGCTGCTCGTTTCGAGTCGACGACAGCCTGCAGGCTGGCGACGCGGATTACGATTCCGGGACCGATTGCCATATCTTGTGCCTCGCGGTTCCATCCGTCGAACCCGACGCGGGGACCAGCAGGCTCAAACGCTAGATCCAAGTCGCCAGCGTCCGTGACCAGATTCAGCATCAGGGGCATAGCTCGAAGGAACCCGGCGTCGATAGGTGCCGCCACGGGCCCGGACTCGGTTCACAGCTTGGCGCCGAGACGGTTCAGAGCGGTAGCAAGTCGTTCCAGGTTCTCATCTGATCGCTCGGGAACAAGATCTACATCGATGGTTGGAAGTGGCGACCCGTGGAGAACTGCAGCGAGACCACCGATGAGGACGAAGTCGACATCCTCGTCGTTGAGGACTTCGCAAATCCGGTGGGGGTCGAACACCGCTAACCGGCTCGCTGAGCGAATTCGCGCATGGCCTCGAGCGTCCGCACCTCGTGGACGAGTCGTTGGAGACGCTCTGCGGGTGATAGCCGTAAGCGTTCGCGAATCTGTGCGATGTCTACGCCGCGATGGTCTTCGAGCGGGTTGCCATGCACGAAGTAAGTGTAGAGCGTCGTCCCGCTTCCGCTGGATCGGCGCACATCGGTAGCACTTTTCGCGAACCTGTGACCTTCGGGTTGCGAACCCGATGGTCAGTGGAAACGAGTCTCGGAAATGGTCGTTGAGGGCCTTCAGAAAGACTGACAAATAGCCGATTTTGGCTTGTCAATCGAACAGGTGTTCTGTTATTGTTTAGACATGGAAACGGCATCAGAACTCAGCACTGAACAGCTGCTTTGTCGTGTCGGGTCTGACCTCGAAACACTTGCTGGGCGGGGTCTGAGTTTTCGGGCGCCAACCGAGTTGGTCGCGGTGATTGATGCTGGGGTGCGGTTGCGTGCCCAACTCGATTCGTTGATCGCTATGACCGTTGCTGAGGTCGACCGGTTCGGTATCGCGAAAGACTTGGGATATCGCACGGTGGCGCAGATGGTTGGTGACCACACTGGCGCTGACCCGAAAGAGACTCGTGCCGATGTGCGTCTTGGCCGCTGGGTCGACGACTTCGAAATCTTTGCTGCGGCGTGGGCTGGAGTGAGTACTGATTTTCGCGGTGGTCAGGCTGCCGTTTGGTTGTTGTAGTGGTTTGCTCTGACGGTGGCTGGTGTTTGGTATTCCAGGCTTTGGTGTAGTCGTTGGTGATTGTAGAAGACTTCGATGTAGTTGGTGATTGCTTCGATCGCTTTTGCTCGTGTGGGGAACTCGGTCCGGTA
>JBDNHG010000826.1:0-4896 GCA_041688925.1 Acidimicrobiales bacterium
CGGTGCACGGCTCGGTCGCGTTCTACGTGTCGACGAGTCGTGCGGTTCTGCACGAATGCATGATGCGAGGAAGCGCCACAGCCCTCGAGCAGGCCGGGGTTACGTTCGTGACCGACACCTGCACCTACATCACGCCGATCGTGCGTGACACCACCGGCCTGGCAATGACCGATTCAGCCAAGTGGGCGTACTACGCCCCGGCGAACATCGGCGTAGATGCGATATTCGCGAGCCTGCAAGAGTGTGTTGAGTCCGCGGTTGCCGGCGTCGTGCAACGAGACGAAAGCCTATGGATCGATGGATGACGTCCACGTTGCGTTTCGCGAGGTGGTCGCGGGCGACGCAACCGGGCCTGCGCTGGTGTTGGCCGAGCCCTTGAGCCTGTGGGGAGGCCTCGATCCCCTTACGGGAACAATCATCGATCGCCGCCACCCCCAGTTCGGCGAATGTGTTGCGGGCACCGTGCTGTTCATGGGCCACGGACGAGGCTCGAGTTCCGCATCGTCGGTTCTTGCAGAGGCGATTCGGTTGGGTACGGCGCCGGTCGCGATTGTGCTCGATGAGGCTGACGAGATACTTGTGCTCGGGTCACTCGTCGCTTACGAGCTGTACGGCATTGTCACGCCGGTCTTGTTGAAATCGCCGATGGTGCATTGCCCCGTCGAAACCGGCCAGAGCGTGACGATCCGCGATGGCACCGTTCGGATCAGCGGCAAGCCGGTGCGCAAAAGCCATGATCGGATAGCACGTCGCTGATCGGCGCTACCGAATACAGTCGTGCGGTGCGCCCAGATCTGTACCGCCTTGAAACCCTCAGCCTGCATGCCGGACAACGCGCCGACCCCACCACGGGCGCCCGAGCGGTGCCGATCTACCAAACCACGTCGTACAACTTCGAGTCAGTCGATCAGGCTGCGGCGCTGTTCAATCTCGAGGAGCCGGGCCACCTCTACAGTCGCATCTCGAATCCAACGGTGGCTGTGCTCGAAGAACGCCTGGCTGCGCTCGAGAATGGTGCCGCTGCCGTATGTACTGCGAGTGGGCAGGCCGCGCTCTTCATGGCCATTGCCACTCTGATGGATTCGGGTGGACACATCGTGGCCAGCCGAAACATCTACGGCGGCAGCCACAACATGTTGAACGTGACACTCCCCCGCTTCGGCATCACCACCACGTTTGTTGACCCACGAGATCCCGAAGCCTTCGCCGCCGCAGTCACCGATGACACCCGGTTGTTCCTGGCCGAGATCACGGGTAACCCCGGGCTCGAAGTGCTCGATGTACCTGCGGTGGCTGACGTCGCCCATGCGCACGGGTTGCCACTGATGGTCGACAGCACGTTTACGACGCCGTATCTGATCAACCCCGTCGAGTTCGGCGCCGACATCGTCATGCACTCGGTGACCAAATTCCTTGGCGGCCACGGCATCGCCATCGGCGGCGCATTGATCGATGGCGGTCGATTCGATTGGACCAAGACCGATCGCTTCCCAACGCTCACCGAGCCCTACGTTGGCTACCACGGCTTGGCCTTTGCCGATGAATTCGGACCAGCAGCGTTTTCGGCCAGGGCACGAGCCGAGGGTTTGCGCGACTTCGGCGCATGCATGAGCCCGACGACGGCGTTCCATCTGCTTCAAGGTGTCGAAACGCTTGCCCTGCGCATGCAACGTCACGTTGCCAACACCGAAACGGTGATCGCTGCGCTGCTCGACAACGACGCAGTGACGTGGGTCAAACATCCGAGCGTGTCCGATCATCCCGACCATGAGCTGGCGAAACGACTGCTGCCCCGTGGCGCCGGGGCCATCCTGAGCTTCGGCATCAAGGGCGGACGCCAGGCCGGACGCCGTTTCATCGAGTCGGTACAGCTCGCCTCGCACCTCGCCAATGTGGGCGACGCCAAAACGCTGGTGATTCATCCCGGCAGCACCACGCACGGACAGATGAGCAGCGAAGACCTCGAAGCTGCGGGCATCGGCGAAGACCTAGTCAGGCTCTCGGTGGGGCTCGAACACAGCGACGACATCATCGACGACCTGTCGCAGGCGCTGCGCCGCTCACAGAAAGCCGGCTGAGCCCAATGATCATCACACAGAACACACACGCACTGTCGGCTGCCACCGGTGGCCGTGACATCGGCACCTATGGGCCACTCGTCATCCTGGTTCACGGTGCAGGCATGGACCGCACGGTGTGGTCGTTGCAGACGCGATGGTTGGCTCATCACGGCTGCCCGGCGCTGGCGCTCGATCTTCCAGGGCACGGCGCCTCGCCCGAACCCGAACGCAGCTCGATTGGCGATTACGCCGACTGGCTCGCCGAAGTCGTCACTGCGTTCGATCGTCCGGTTCACGTTGTTGGCCACTCGATGGGGTCATTCATCGCGCTCGAAAGCACCCAGCGGTGCGAATTGGCGTCGATCACCCTCGTTGGCACAGCCGCGGCCATGCCGGTGCACCCCGCGTTGGTCGAGGCAGCACAAGCGAACGACCCACTCGCCGCGCAGCTGATGAGTGGCTGGGCCTTTTCGCCGCAGTCGCGCACCGGTCCGCATCCGTCGCCGGGAGGTTCCATGGTGGGCACAACCCTGGCGATGGTCGCACAAGCCAACGCGGGCGTGCTGTTCAACGATCTGTCGATGTGCGCCGCGTACAGCGACGCGGTGGCGACTGCCGAGCACGTCACCATCCCGGTGACCTTCCTGCTGGGGGCCGTCGATCGTATGACGCCGGTGCGTGCCGCTCAGCCGCTCATCGACGCGATCGCCGACGCTCGCGTTTGCGTCGTGCCCGATGTTGGGCACATGGTGCAGGTCGAAGCTCCCACCGTGACGCGCGAAACAATCGCCGAGGCGGTGCGCCGGTCCAATGACTGACGCCACGAACATGCCGGTCGCGCCAGCGTCCCAGCCAGAGCCAGAACTCGAGGCCGACGCCGTGTTGCCCATTGCAGAGCCCGAGCCGCCGCGTCGACGCAGAGTCGGCATGCCACGTCCGTCGGTGCGACGTTGGGGCATGAACCCCGAAGATCGCATGCGGGTCATGGAGGGCTGTCTGGTCGTACCCGGTGCCGGTTGGGTGGTGCACTTCTCCCTCATGATGGCCATGTCGGTGATCGTTGCGATCATGGGATTGTCTGCAAACTCGCCGGCGTTGGTCATCGGCGCGATGCTGATCGCCCCGCTGATGACGCCCGTTCTGGGTATCGCTGCATCGATCGCCATGGCACTGGGCGACGCCGCCATACGCACGACAGCGACCGTCAGCGCAGCCACGGTCGGCGCCATCGGCGTTAGCTACCTATTCGCAGGCTGGTTGCCCAGCGAACTGCTCACCAACGAAGTCCTGGCCCGTACCGCGCCTGATGCGAGAGATCTCGTCGTTGCACTCGCAGCGGGTGTCGCCGGCTCATATGCAACCGCACGACCCGACGTGTCCAGTTCGCTGCCTGGCGTCGCTATTGCCGTTGCCTTGGTGCCACCGCTCGCCGTTGTAGGAATCACGATGCGTGCCGGCGAGAGCGAACTCGCCTGGGGTGCGCTCCTTCTCTATGCCACAAACCTTGCTGCCATCGTCACGGTCAGCACGATCGTTTTTATCGCCGCCGGCTTTGTGCCAGGTCGGCGGTTGTTGAGCATGGCTCCTCGGGTGATCGCCGGAGGGCTGGCCGCATTCATGGTGGTTGCCGTGCTCGGCGTGCTGCTCGGCACGCGCAGCTACAACAGAGCGCAGCGCTCGACCCAGGTCACACAGATTCGCAACGCCACCGAGACCTGGCTGAATGACACGTTCAACGAGTCGAACGTCACGGTTGACGGCAACACGGTGCGGGTGGTCGTGACGGGTCCAACGCAGCTCCCGGCATCGAGCGACCTCAGGGCCAAGATCGCCGAGATCCTGGGCGAAGAACCGAATCTGCGGGTCACCTGGATTCAAGGCCAAACAACTGACGCACTTCTTGCCGCCGAAGAAGAAGCGAGTCGCACTGCCGAGGAGCAGGCTCGCGCGGCCGAACGGTCGACGGCGATCGAGGAGGTGGTCGATCAATGGCTTGCCAGCACGGGTGACGCTTCGGTCTTCGACCTCACCGCACTCGACATCACAAACGATGGCATCACCGTGTCGATTTCGTCGACGGTGCAGCCACCAGAGCTCACCGACCTCGAGAGCCGGCTGTTCCAGCGGCTGGACGAGTCGACGCAGGTCGGCGTCAACTGGGACGATCTGTCCGCGGGTGAAACCCAGCGAATTATCGACGAGGCGCTGAGTTCTGCTCGCTCGATCGTCCAGGACTTCGCAAATGGTCGAGGGCTCTCGGTCGACGGAGTGTCTTTCGACGGCACGACACTGATCGCTGATCTACGGGGGCAGCTACCGCCCGGCGGAGCTGACCTCGAAGACTCGTTGCGCGACGCGCTCGGCTCCGAGACCATCATCAACGTGTACTTCATCGAGCGAGTGCCCGTCATCCCCGCACCGACACCGACACCGACGCCGACCCCAATCCCAACGCCGACAGCGACGCCGGTTCCGACGCCAACCTCTGATCCCGACGCGACCCCAGATCCTGAAGCCACGCCCGACGGCTAGTGCAGGGCGTGAGACCGTCGAACCGTCGCAGAAACACTCTGTAACGCGCCTTTGACGTGAAGTGCGTCGACGTCGACCTTTCCCGCGACGGGGCGGTTGTCAGCAACGTGCCAGGGTCACGGCACGGTCGATGTCTCGTTGCGCTCGAGTGGCCACCAGATCAGCTCGCGCGCGACCCAGAGCAGCCGAGACCGCGCGTAGAACACGAGCGGCAGAAACACCGAGACAGCCAATGCGGGTAACAGAATCTTGACGACCGACGCCTCGCCGCCTGTAGAGATGAAGCCGACGACGATCACGATCA
>JBDNHG010000827.1:0-3545 GCA_041688925.1 Acidimicrobiales bacterium
CTCGATCGACGGCTTCGGCGCCGCATTCGATCAGATCCGCGCCCGTGAGGAGCCGCCAGACCATGTCGTTGTCGAGTTGAGCGGTGTGGCCGAGCCTGCTCGCATGGTGCCATGGGGACGCTCCGCCGGATTCAAGCTCGACGGGGTGATGACCCTGGTTGCTGCCGATCAGTTCATGGAACTCGTCAGCCGTCCCGATATCGGCGGAGCAATCGAAGCCCAGATCGCAGCCGCCGATGTACTGGCCTTGACCAAAGTCGATCTGGTTCGGCCCGACAGCCTGGCTTCGGTGCACCGTCAACTCGCACAGATCTCACCTGGGGTGCCAATCGTCGATGCCCAAGACCCGATGGTCCCCGCGATGTTGTTGAAGATCGGCGGACGGCGCCCCGGTGCCGAGGTGGTCGTACCCGAACCAACACTGTTCGACCGACACATCGTTGACCGAATAGCGCTGTCGAACCCGACGACCCTGGCCGAAGTCGAAACATTGCTCGAGTCGCTTCCCTCCAACGTCATGCGCGCCAAGGGCATCGCTGCTGGTGCCAACGGCGAACGCTGGGCGATTCAGGTCGTAGGACGGCGTCGCACCGTCACCCGATTGGCCGAAGTCGAGGCCGAGCCACCAACCGACCTGGTCACGGTCGCTCTACCCGACATCATCTGACCGCCACCGATCCCGAAAAAACTGAAACGCGATCAGTTGAAACGCTATGTCAGCTGAAACGCAGGGAGTCGTCGACGTCGGGGGCCTCGTCAGGCATCAGGCACCGTGCCGGCAGTCGACCACGCTCGAGCAGGTCGACGACGACCTTTTCGATCGTCGGCCGAGTCAGGTCCTGCACGAACAGGTCAGGCGGATGCATGTACAGATGTTTCACCGCAGGCGAAGCGTGCATCTCACCATCGGCCCGAGCAATCTCAAAGAACGCGAACGTCCACACGTTCAGCGCGTAGCGGTCGCCCGATGACAGATACACCGCAATATTGCAGAAGTCGTTGACGTCCTCTGCCAGATGTTCAGCCTCGATCCAAATCCGTGCTTCCATCGTTTGCACCTGGTCTGGTCGGCCTAGAGGTGCCGGGTTGTGGCAAAGGCGTTGGCGAGATCGTTCGAGATGTCCTCAACGTTCTCGCACCCGACCGAGAATCTGATCAGCGTCGGCGGAATGGTCTCTTGGCCCGGCACTGCGGCTCGGCGCTCCATGGTCGATTCAACAGCGCCGAGGCTGGTCGCATGGTTGATGATCTCGACGGCTTCACAAACGGCCGTTGCCCGTTCGGGGCTGCCAACGGTCTCAAACGAGATCATGGCTCCCCAGCCGATCATGAACTTGGCGGCGTTCTCATGTGTGTCATGGCTCGCAAGACCCGGGAACCGGACCTTGGCGACATCGTCGCTGGCCTCGAGTCGAGCGGCGAGTTCCTCGGCATTGGCCTGCGCCTTTTCCATTCGCAATGCCAGCGTGCGAGCGCCACGAGTCGCCAGAAATGCTTCCATCGCGCCAATGGTGGCGCCGTTGAGCAACCGCCGAGTATGGAACTCATCATGTAGATCAGCTGAGGTCGTTATCAGCAGGCCTGCGAGCAGATCGCTATGGCCGCCAATGAACTTGGTCGCCGAATGCATCACGACGTCGGCGCCGAATTCGAGCGGTCGCTGCACAAGAGGTGTGGCGAACGTCGAGTCGACCGCCACGATGGTTCCGTCCTTGCGGGGAGCGGCGCATATCGCCGGCAAATCGCAGACAGTCAGCAGCGGGTTCGCCGGCGTCTCGAGCCACAAGAGATCAGCGACTTTGGCCGCATCAACCCACCCCTGCGTGTCGTCGAGTTCGAGGCGCAGTATCTTCCACCGTCCCTGAGCCTCAGCCTCAACAGCCAACCCTTTTACCCCGTGATACGGATCGACAGGGATGGCGAGTGTCGCGCCAACAGGCAGGCGATTCAGCACTACGTGAGAAGCCGCCATGCCCGAGGCGAACGCCAACGCATGGCCTCCTTCGAGACCACCCATGAGCGTTTCGAAGGCGTCGCTCGTCTCGGTGCCTTTGGCTCGGCTATAATCGCGATCGGCCGGAAGATAGAAATTGGATGCGAACTGCGGAGCCACGTTCAGCGGCTGCCCTGGCGTTCGGTTGCGCCCACCGGCAATCAGCCAGGTCGACAGGTCTACGTCTTCGTAGTTCAACGTCATCCTGCGACAGTACCGCCATCGGGTGGCAGGCGTCGCCGCTAACGTTGGCCCATGCGTGCTGATCATGCGGTTCGCCACAACGCGGCGGTCGGCGCTCTGCTCGGGCTGGCAGTTGGCGATGCTCTCAGTGCGCTGTCCGAAATTCCGCAACGAGTGTGCGGTGGCGATTTCGCGATCCCGTCCTGGGGTCCGGTGGCAGAACGCTGCCTTGAAACCGCCGAGAGCGCGCTGCGTCATGACCTGCTCGATATGAACCTCGGTGCGACCGACATCATCGGCGCAGCGATTGGTTTGGCGCATCCCGATGCCTCCCCTCCCCTGCTCGCCAATCCCGATGCCGTGCTCATGTGCACGCTCGTGTAGTCGCGACTATTCGGCCAGCTCGATCTCGGCGCGGCCACTCCTGCCGGTGCCCAGACCGCCAGCGCGATCAAGGTCGTGGCAGCTGCATCCGGGTTCTACGAGGCTGTCAGTGCCGCCGATCACCGGCTTCGTGCAGAGGTTGGCGCACTCGCCGGGCTGCGATGGGGACCGGCATCGATTCCGGCTGCATGGGCGACTGGCGTGCACGGATCGGTAGGTGGTCGCACCTATGGACTACGTCAGCTGCGGCGCCTGGCCGAACGTCTGCTTCGAGAAGACGCGCCGATGCCACCCGAGCCGCGGCGCTCGCTCGGACCGCGCGAAGTCGCACCGCAGCTCTGGTTGTCGAACCTGCACGCCGTACCGCAGTTTCTTGCCGGCCATCCGCACGGCGCGGTGATTTCGTTGTGCCCCACGACCGGCACATTCGATCATCACCCGACCCGCCGCGAGTTCGCGCTCCACGATGCCGGCGGGCGGGCGGTGAATCCGCATCTGAGCGCCACCGTCGACGAGGTGCTAGACACGATCACCGCATTCCATGCCGAAGGCCGTGATGTGCTCGTGCACTGCCACCATGGGGCATCGCGCACCGGTCTGATCCTGCGAGCCTGGCTTCTCCATGAACTTGGATTGAGCGAGGATGACGCCACCACCGAGGCCCAGGCCCGCTGGCCCAAGACCAGCACCTGGAACACCGCGTTCGCCAACGAGATCAAACGCCGCGCCACCCACTAACCCGCACGGATGTGACGAGGAGAAGTGTCAGCGGCCAGACCAAGTTGGGGGGCGCTTTTCGAAGAAGGCGGCGACGCCTTCCTTCGAATCCTGCGAGGCCCCCACCTTCTTGCGGAACTCTCTGCTGATCGCCCACGCCCTGTCGTCGTCGGCGGCGACGATGCGGTCGACCGCTTGCAGCGCCAACCGTGCAGCGACTGGTGAGTTGGCATTGATTGTCTCGGCAAGAACGAGGGCTCGCTCGAGC